>NZ_JBAUSA010000973.1:0-18688 GCF_049581465.1 Caballeronia sp.
AGTACTGACCGCTGATATGTCCACCGCGGAAGATCGGCTTTACATGTTGGCCGAACGCGCGAAAACAGCCCACGATATAGCACTTGTTACCCATCTGCGCCTGACGCTCTACAACCTTTTGGGTCACAGCGATCGCGGCGTGGAAGTATTCATCGAATACCAAAGAGGTCACGGAAAAGACTGGTCACCACATCCTACCGACGAGGAAGTATCACGAGAATACGAGCAAATCTGGTCGTTGGTGGGAACCCGGCAAATCGGGGAACTCGTTGACTTGCCCTTGATCACCGATCCGGGTGTGCTCGATGTTCTAGATGTTTTCACTGAGGCTGTGCTAACTGCACAGTTCACGGACGCGAACTTTCTTGCCCTCTTGCTTTGTCGGATAGCTAACCTCAGCCTGGAGCATGGCAACTGCGACGCGTCGTGCTGGGCGTACGTAGCGCTGGGTATGCTCGCCGGGCCTCATTTCGGGAACTATGAGGCCGGATTCCAGTTTGGCAAGCTAGGCTACGATCTCGTGGAGAAGCACGGATTGCATCGCTATCAAGCCCGCGTCTATGTTCGTTTTGGGAACTGTGTCGTGCCGTGGAAGCGACACGTCAAGACAGGACGGGACCTCGTGCGTCGCGCCTTCGACGCCGCGAACAGGATCGGCGACCTCAGTTTTGGAGCATTTAGCTGCCACCACTTGAATACAAAGCTTATTGCGGCGGGAGATCCTTTGGCCGAGGTGCAGCATGAAGCTGAGACGGGCCTCGCGTTCGCAGAAAAAGTGCGGTTTGGCCGCCTCATTGACCAGATCGCAACGCAGCTCGCGTTTGTCCGAACACTCCGGGGCCTGACAACGACATTCGGTTCGTTCAATGACGGACACTTTGACGAGCTTCAGTTCGAGAGTCAGTTCTCAAGCAACGCTACTTTGGCGACGCGGGAGTGTTTTTATTGGATCCGAAAGTTGCAGGCGCATTTCTTTGCGGGAGATTACTCTTCCGCCATCCAGGCGTCGCTGAATGCCAAACGACTCCTCTGGTCATGCCTCTCCTACTTTGAAGTGGCGGAGTACTATTTTTACAGCGCGCTCGCGCGGGCTGCGGCTTTTGATTCTGCAACCGAGGGCTCGCGACAGGAGCACTTCGAGGCTCTGGCTGCTCACCACAGTCAGCTTGCAATATGGGCTGCGAATTGCCCGGAGAATTTCGAAAATCGCGCTGCATTGGTGGGCGCGGAAATCGCCCGGATCGAAGGGCGTTTCCTTGACGCCGAGCAATCGTATGAAAAGGCCATCCGTTCAGCGCACGCGAATGGCTTTGTGCACAATGAAGCGATAGCGAATGAAGTTGCGGCGCGTTTCTATGCAGCCCGGGGATTCGACAAGACTGCCCATGCGTACCTGCGCGATGCCCGGTACTGCTATCTCGATTGGGGAGCGGATGGCAAGGTAAGGCAACTTGATCAGCACTATCCGCACATTAAAGACGAACAAGCTGCGGGCTCGTCGAGCACCATCGAGGCGCCGACTGAGCTTCTGGACCTGGCCACGGTTATCAAGGTCTCGCAGGCACTGTCGAGCGAGATTGTCCTTCCCAGGCTGATCGGGAAGCTGGTGCGAATCGCGGTAGAGAATGCCGGGGCCGAGCGAGGATTGCTCATCCTCCTTCGCGGTGGCGCTGAGGGCGACGAGCCGCGCATCGAAGCAGAGGCGACCAGTGGACCGGGCAGGATCGAGGTTGCGGTTCGGCAAGCCGCCATCACGCCGTCGGAGCTCCCGCAATCCGTGCTGCATTATGTTATCCGGACGCAGGAGCGCGTACTCCTCGACGATGCCTCCACCGATATCGTGTATTCAAAGGACGAATATGTACGGCGCAAGCGCTCGCGGTCCGTACTTTGCCTGCCTATCGTCAGGCAGGCGAAGTTTGTCGGCGCACTTTATCTTGAGAACAGCCTGGCACCGGGCGTCTTCACGTCGGACCGGGTTGCCCTACTGCAATTGCTGGCTTCGCAAGCCGCTATTTCACTCGAGAATGCCGCCCTCTATACCGACTTGCAACGCAGCGCAGCTTTCCTGGCTCAAGGGCAAAGGATCAGCCACACGGGCACCTTCGGCTGGAACGTTGCAAGCGGAGAGCACTACTGGTCAGAGGAAGGCTACAACATCCTTGAATATGACCGGGGTGTGCAAGCCTCCATGGAGCTCGCATTCCAACGAATGCATCCCGACGACCGGGATGCAGTTCAGCGGGCTCTTGACGCGGCGATCAGGGAAAAGAAGGATTTCGATAGTGAACATCGGTTCGTCATGCCGGACGGGCGAGTCAAGTACGTCCACGCCATGGGCCGGGCGGTGAATATCGGCAACCTCGAATTTGTAGGAGCCGTTCGTGACATCACGGACCGCACGCGGGCGGAAGAGGCTTTGCGCCAGGCACTGACCGATCTTGCACGCATTAACCGGGTAACCACCATGGGAGAGCTCGCGGCTTCCCTGGCTCATGAAATCAATCAACCAATTACCGGCGCTCTCACTTACGCAAACGCTTGCTTGCGATGGCTTGATCGCGACAAGCCGAATCTGGATGAAGCGCGCGCGGCTGTCATCAGGATTGTGAGAGCCGGACAACGCGCTGCTGAGATTATCGGCAGGATCCGCACACAATTCGAGAAGGGCGCCCTGAATCGGGAGGTCTTTGGCGTAAGCGAGATTATTCGAGAAACTGTCGGCCTTCTGCGCGGGGAGGCAGGGCGATACAACATATCGGTCCGAACGGAACTGGCAGCCGATCTTCCTCAGATTGTTGGAGATCGCGTGCAATTGCAGCAGGTCGCGATGAATCTGATTGTCAACAGCTTCGAAGCGATGAAGGACGTTGACGGAATACGAGAGATGGTCATCAGGTCGCAGCGGGCTGACAACGAGCAGATTCTTGTTTCAGTCAGCGATACCGGCATAGGGGTTCCGCCACAGCTTGCAGAACAGATTTTCGATCCGTTCTTCACAACTAAACCCCACGGCACCGGCATGGGGCTTCGCATCAGCCGTTCAATCGTTGAGTCGCACGGCGGGCGCTTGTGGGTCGCCGGCGCCCTTGGGCAGGGCGCGACTTTTCAGTTCACCCTGCCCGCTACGGTTGCGGACCGTAGATGATTAATCAGCTATCGGACCGCTCCCATGTACGGCCCCATGTATCGGTCCGCGCCTCCCAAGCAGGATAAGGCTACTTAACGGGCCTGGAAGCGCGATTTCGGAGAGTGGGCTTCGTAGCTACAGCCTTCTTCGTCGCTACCTTCCTGGCGGTCTTTTTTTTGCCTGCAAGCTTTCCGTTACCTGCTTTCGCCGAAGCGACGTCGGCACCGTCAACCAGAAACCTCGTTCGGTCTTTCACTGCCGCACGCCAAGCGGGCGCCGGACCGCGTCCGCTCCAGGTTGCGCCGGTCTTCGGGTCGAGGTATTTTGCCGGCTGCGGTCCTTTAGGCTGTCCCCTGGATGCAAGCTTGCCTGCAGCCACCGAGGCTTTCTTGGCCGTCGTCTTGGCCTTGCTGACAGAACTCACGCTCGCCGTGCGAATAGCGTCGGTGCCACTCGCGATCAGGAACTTGGCGCGGTCCTTCGAATCCGCAATCCATGCCGGCGCGCGACCGTGACCGGTCCAGGTGGCGCCTGTCTTAGGATGTTGATATTTTGGCGGGGTACCGCTCTTTATACTTCCGGCACCCTTCGTTTTGACGTTTGGAGTACTTCCAGTCGCCGCTTTCGCGTCGCGCTTTGCCTTTGCTTTAACTTCAATGTCTACGGTGGTCAAACCGTGTTCCAGCATAATATTTCGAATCTGGTCGACGGCCGCTTGCGCCTTCCTTGCAATCAACGTTTCAGCTTGCGCCTGCAGTTTCTTCATCTTTTCTTGAATTTGATCGAGAGTGGGCATTGTGATCTCCTTAAATGGATATGGCCGCACTATGCCATGAGCGTCGAGCGTGTGAAAGCGTTGATAGGGTATTCGCGTGGGTTTTCGCGAGATTATTCGCGAGATGCAGTTGCCTGGCCGCTCTACATTAAGTTCTTCTATTCGCGGGTAGCACCGGCCCCGTTCGTCCGATGATCACGTTCAAGCAGCCCATACAGCAGGCTGTCCGACACCTCTTCACCCACTATCCAGCGTTCACGCAGCAGCCCTTCGCGGACAAATCCGAGCCGTTCGAGAAGCCGCGCCGAGGCAACATTGCGTGGGTCGATATCCGCCTCGATCCTGCGCATATTCAGTGCGCCGAAGGCGTGCTCAATCAGTGCAGAAGTCGCCTCGGTCATATAGCCACGTCCCCAATGCTTGCGATTCAAAGAGAAGCCTATCTCGACGCGACGGCTTTGCTCGTCTGGGTGAAAGAGAGCGCAATCACCAAACACTTCGCCCGTTGTGCGCGACTCCACTGCGCAAATGAAGTCCTGGCCCTCGGCGGACCGCTTCAATGCGCGTGCGAGCCGGTCCGTTGCCTGATCCAAGTGCGTCATGGCAGGAAACGAAAAATAACGCATCGCGTCCACGTCCGACCAGATTGCGAACAGCGGCTGCACATCTTCATGCCGAAGCGGCCGCAGAGTAAGACGCTGGGTAGTCAGGGTGACCGACTCGAAGAAGGACATGAAGGATCCGAAGCTATAAATAGGCCGGGCCATTAAATCATGCAGATCGTGGACGAGCAACCACAGGCGACGGTGGTGGGTCTCCTCCCGGGGAAGTCGAAGGGCCGTTGTGAATCGGTCGCGAGTGTTCGCCCAAAGGAGCAGACCCGAGCGGACCCGAAACGCGCAAGTCACAGCCTCGTGCGGTATCCTTCCCTGCTCTAAGAACCACTCCTGTTATCCGTCCGATGGCTAAGCTTTTTTTCGACGCCGTACTCTTCGACTGCGACGGCGTACTCGTAGACTCAGAACCCATCACTAACCGCATACTGACCTCCATGCTGGGCGAACTCGGCTGGTACCTCACCATTGAGGAAACGATGCGGATCTTCGTCGGCAAGACCGTGATGGACGAGGCGCCACTCATCAAAGCCCGCACCGGCGTCACGATCACTTCGCAATGGCTCATGGAATTTCGGACGCGGCGCAATGCGGCGCTCGACCGTGAGCTCATCGCCATTCCCGGAGCGTTGTTGGCGGTGCAGAGGATTCACGACGAGTTCAATGGTCGCATTGCAGTCGCGTCAGGTGCGGACCGGCGTAAGGTCGACCTGCAACTGTTGAAGGTCGGCATGGCCGAGTACTTCGACGGCCGAATCTTCAGCGGCCATGAAATGGCGCGCAGTAAGCCGTACCCGGACGTATACCTGGCCGCAGCCAAAGCGTTGGATGTTGACCCGGCGCGCTGCGCGATCGTGGAAGACACTGTAACTGGCGTGACCGCCGGCGTCGCTGCAGGCGCTACGGTTTTCGGGTACAGCCCGCACGAGCAGGGCCACAGCGCGCCGGACGCACTGCGCGAAGCAGGCGCCGTGCACGTACTTCGGAGAATGGACGAACTGCCTGCTTTGCTCTTGGAATGGCAAAACCGGTCTTCTGGGAGCAACCCGTTATGTTGAAGCTTGTCCCAATGTCGGAAAGTGAGTTTGCTGAATACGAATCTGAAACGCGGACCCACTACGCCTCGGATGTTCTGAAGGCAGATGGTGGTAGCCCTGACACAGCCGTGGCGCGCGCGACCCAAGCCTTCCTCAAGCTATTGCCGGAAGGGCAAGACACCCCGGACCACCATTTTTTCACTTTACTTACATCGGAAATGTCCGCCGCTGTCGGTTGGCTATGGTTGCGCGAAGAAACATCCGAGCGTGGGCGCGGGGCCTTCGTCTATGACCTTCTTGTCCTGCCGCAGTATCGAGACCAAGGCTACGGGAGATGTGCTCTGCAAGCCGCGGAAGCGTGGGCGAGCGAGTTGGCTATGCAATACATCGACCTTCATGTGTTCGGACACAACACAGGTGCTCAGCGCCTTTACGCGAAAGCTGGATATCAGGCGACGCATATCAGCATGACGAAGGCGCTCTCCTAGATGCCGCAGTAGCAAAGGACGTCTGCCAATGGCCGGTATTGAGAAAATGGATTGGCGGTTTCAGGTCGAAGGACTGCGCCTCCTGCGTTTCGGCCGAGTCCAGCCACGTACCGGAAGAATTCTTCATCGGCTATATTGTCAAAGCAACGTTGCAGGAGTTCATACCATCATGAAGCCCTTTTGCTTTGCAGCGGCCCTCTTCGTGTTCACCGCCGGCTGTGCCTCGACAGAATCGCCCGCGAATGATCAGACCGCGCGGCCAGGTCCGGCCGACACGGACACCTACATCCTGCACTCTACCAACGGTGCGACGGCCGGTGACTCCACGTCAAAGCCACCGAGGCTCAGCGTCGGTACCAGCTATCCCGATACGCAATTGATCCTGCCGTGGTTCCTCAATGACATCATCAATTTTGTTAACTATCACTAGTCTGACAGCGGCTTGTTACGGCGAGGGCAGCAAAGTGCGCTGCGTAGGCCTGCGCGCTGGACAGGCGTTTGATTAGCTGGCAGGATTTAGCACTTGCGGATAAGTCCGCTGATTCATAGTCATTCAAACCAATGAATACTCAAGCTACCAAAGCCCTCATTCACTCGATGCGTATGTTCCTGGAAGGTTATTCCCCCGGGCGCTAAGGGCTTTTTTGCTTCTAAAAAAGGGACGCCACGGGCGTCCCTTTTCTTTTTCGGAGCAGCAATGACGTACCGATACATCACCACGCCGATTTACTACGTAAACGATCGGCCCCATATGGGCCATGCCTATGCCAGCGTCCATGCCGACATCATGGCTCGCTACCTGCGAGCCGCGGGGCACCAGGCGATGTTGCTCACCGGCGCCGACGAGCATGGCGAGAAAATCGCCAAAGCCGCGACGCAGGCTAATGAGGCGCCGCGTGCATTCGCCGATCGGCATGCAGAGACGTTCAAGGACGCGTGGCGCCGCCTGTCGGTCGAACCGGATAGGTTCGTTCGCACTACTGCGCCCGCGCACGCCAAGGTCGTGTCCGAATGTCTGAGCCGCCTCTTCGAAGCTGGGGAGATATATCTGGCCGACTATGAAGGGCTTTACTCGGTTGGCCAGGAGCGCTTTGTCACCGACAAGGAACTGGTGGACGGCAAGCTTCCCGAGGACAAGGAACCGCCTGTATTGCGGCGTGAACCGAACTACTTCTTCCGCATGGAAGTTCACCGCGCCTGGATGCGTCAGTTGTTGCTGGACACCCCGGATCTGATCCAGCCCGTTCAATACCGCAACGAAGTATTGAAGCTGCTGGAAGAGCCCATAGGCGACTTGAGTATCTCGCGTCCCGTGAATCGCCTCGAATGGGGCATCCCTATTCCCTGGGATCCTGAACACGTTACTTACGTCTGGTTCGACGCGCTCCTAAGCTATGTTTCGCCGCTCGGCTATCCCGACCAGCCTGCCTTTTCCAACTACTGGCCTGGCGTACGTCATGTGATCGGCAAGGATATCCTGCGCACGCATACGCTCTTCTGGTTGAGCATGACGCATGCGCTGGGCATCGCGCCGTATCGTCGCTTGTATGTATCCGGGCATCTGCTCGGTTCCGATGGCCGCAAGATGAGCAAGTCGCTCGGAAATGGCGTCGATCCGCTAGAGGCGGCGGACACTTACGGCGTGGATGCACTGCGCTATACGTTGATCCGCGAGGTCAGCTTCGGTTTTGACGGGATTGTCAGCAACGCGGTGATCGAACAGCGGCGCAATCGCGATCTCGCCGACGATCTGGGTAATCTAGCCGCTCGCACGCTGTCGATGGTGAAGAGGTATCGCGACGGCCTGGTCCCTGCGCCCAAGCGCTATGACACGCGTGAAGAGACCATCATCGCCCGCGCCAGCGAGTTGCCGCATGTCGTCCTGGCATTAGTCGAAGAGATGAAACTCGGCCGCGCGGCGGAACAGGTGATGGATCTAGTCAAACAGCTCAACGGCTATGTCGCGAGCAGTACGCCATGGGCGCTTGCTAAGGACCCCGACGCGTCAGACCGGCTGGACACTGTCCTTTATACATTGCTGGAAGCGCTCTACAGCGTCAGCAACCTGCTGCATCCCGTGATGCCGGGCAAGATGCATGAGTTGCGAATCTTGCTTGGAGGTTCAGTCGAACCCTGCTGGGATTTGCCTTGGGGCCATGGCGTAAAACCGGGGAGCACCGTTAAGGAAGGCATCCTGTTTCCAAAGCGAACAGGCGAGGACGACGCGTAGGGCCGGACGACGCGTATCGCGACGATGGTGGCAATCTACCCGCATCAGCCGATCATCGTCGCCGGAATGGCCGCTATCTTCACCGACGCGAACCAAACAACCGTAACAGCTCGTCGCGTAGTTCGGAGATGTCCAGCACATGCTGTGCGCGCGTCACAGCCACGTACAGCAGGCGCATCTCGTCCTCGTCTAGCGTCAGGCGCCCGTCCACGGTCTTGAAACGGAAATCGTTGGCTACTTTCACGCGTTTCCATTGCAGCCCCTTGGCGCGGTGAACGGTCGAGATCACATAGTCGGCGCCGGCCTCCGGCGTCACTCGTCGCGCCAGCTCCCGCAGATAGGCGGTGCCAAACTCGTCAACGATTCGCACGATCGGTAGTAAGTCGCGCCCGACCGCGCTCCGGGCGAACGACTGAGCGTCCTTCCAAGTTTCGAACAGCGAAAATGCCGCCGGCCGGAAAGCGCGCTTGCCGGCGAGCAACTGATCTGCACCGTCAGCGAACGCGACGATCTCCGTCGGGCTCATACGGATAGCCGGCTTGTGTCCCGCTTCGACACCCACGGCCAGTTGCCAGATCGCCGTCACATTCTTGCGGCACAAAATGGCATCGACGGGCGGTGAGATAGTCGGATCCTCCACCATGATCGACCCGATTCCATCCTGGCCGCGAATGGGCGTGCGCTCGCCAAGCAGAGACAGAATACGGCTAGCGAGCGCCGCGAGCGTGGGTCCGAAGCGGAAGGACTCGGTTAGCGCACGCTCGGGCGCGTCGATCTGAGCCATTGCATTGACAGCGCCGCGCCATTCATAGATTTGCTGATAGGGGTCGCCGACGTAGATGATCTGCGCGTGGCGCTGGCGGCCAAGCACCGAGAGCATGACGCCATCGCTGTCCTGGGACTCGTCGAACAGGATGAAATCTGCATCGATACGCGGCTCTGTCTGCGCCCAGACTTTTAAATAGACATCCGGCACAATGGCGCGGCGCCCACGTAGGTCTATGCTTTCATTCCACAGGCGCACTACGGAGGGAAGCAAGGATTCGCGCAGCCAGTCAGCGGCCTTGTCTTGCACTTTTTCATCGACAGGGATGTGGGAAGCCTCCGGTCGCAGTTGCGCCGAACGGCAAAACCTGCCCAGGCCGTCGGCCACCATCCGACCCAGTTCGAAGGGCGTGATCTCGACGGTTTTGTCGGTGATGGTGGGCACCTGTATCGCCCCGATCCCGTAGCGAGCCGCCAATTCGTGCGGGGGTTCAGCCGGGAGGTTCACGCGCGAGGTCAGGGCGGGGGCCACGGAGGCATACGCGAGCGAATGCACGGTACGCGCGCTGACATTGCGCGGAAAGCCGCGGCGCGCGTGCTCGGCGATCTCCTTGTTGAACGCGAGATAGCTGCCGCGCTTACCCGCGAGATGATCGGCAATCAACCGTAGCGTCGAAGTCTTTCCCGCGCCGGCATACGCCTTGATCTTCAGGTCGCCGCCGCCGAGAACAGCATCGACGATCGCGTGCTGTTCGGCGGTAGGCTTAAACGAATGGGGCATGGCACGTACGGCTTGAGCGGAGATGCCCGTAGTGTGCCGGAAAATTGCCGGAGCGCCAGAAGCCGTCGCATAGCCGCCGGGTTGTGAGCCCGCGGTGCGACGGCCGAATCCAGGTTGCGTTTCCTTCCTGTCAGAGTTTATCGACGTCGACAATTGCTTGGGCGAAGGCCTGAGGTGCTTCCTGAGGAAGATTGTGACCGATGCCACCCGTGATCAGTCGATGCTCGTATTTGCCCGAAAATTTGCTTGCGTAGGCTGCGCTGTCGGGGTGAGGAGCGCCGTTTGCGTCGCCTTCCATCGTGATCGTTGGCACCGTGATGACCGGGCTCGCGGCCAGGCGCTTTTCCAGACTGTCGTATTTCGCTTCGCCCTTGGCGAGGCCGAGCCGCCACCGGTAGTTATGAATCACGATCGCTACGTAGTCCGGATTGTCGAACGATGCTGCCGTGCGCGCGAACGTGGCATCGTCGAACGCCCACTTCGGCGATGCGAGTTGCCAAATGAGTTTTGCGAAATCCGCTCGATACTTGGTGTAGCCGAGCACGCCGCGTTGCGTCGAGAAATAATACTGGTACCACCATAGGAACTCAGCCTTCGGCGGCAACGGCGTCTGGTTGGCTTGAACGCTCCCGATCAGATAGCCGCTGACAGAAACCAGACCCTTGCAACGCTCGGGCCAGAGTGCCGCGACAATGTCGGCGGACCGCGCGCCCCAGTCATAACCTGCGACGATCGCCTTTTGGATCTTGAGTGCATCCATAAAGGCAATCACGTCGACCGCAACCACCGCTTGTTGACCATTGCGCACCGTCGCGCTTGAAAGGAAACGCGTCGTGCCGCAGCCACGCACATACGGCACAAGCACCCGGTATCCCGCCGCTGCGAGCAGCGCTGTGACATCGGCGTAGCTGTAGATATCGTAGGGCCAGCCGTGAAGAAGAACGACAGGTGGGCCATCGGCGGGACCCGCTTCTGCGTATCCGACATTCAGCGGGCCGGCCTCGATCTGCTTTAGATTAGCGAATGTCGTGTTCGTCCCCGGCTTGATCGCGGGCACCGTGGATTGCGCTTGGGCGGTACCGATCCCGCCAAATGGGGCAGCAGCAAGGGTTAAGGCGGCAGCGCCGAAGAGCCGACGGCGGTTCTGGCTGATTTCTTGAGGCATTTTTCATTTCCTCTATCAAGGTTGGGTTGGGTCACCGGAACGCGACCCGTAGAGGGTCCACACGAGCGGCGATTGCACCGTCCGTTGCGGCGCCATCGCGGCGTGCATCGGTTAGCTAAACGACGCATCGATAGCGACCATGATCCGCTGGACATTGATGTGAAACAAGACGTACTAAAGTATGAGTGCGGCAAACCTTGAGACATGACGGAGCATGCAAGCGAACCGTCAAGACCAACAAGCGGGCATGGAACGCTCAGGCCCTGACCCCCACGCGTATGCGGGGAAAGCACTTGCAACCGACGTAATAGACCAGTGAGGTCAGCACCAGGCCGACGATCCACGAGACGTCGGCGCCATGCAGTTTATGGGCGATCGGACCGGTGTAGATGTCGGTCGCGACAAGCGGTAGCTGCACGGCGATGCCAAACAAGTATGAGGCGATCGCGATACCGTTGAAGCGTCCGTAAATCCCGCCGTCTTGCTTGAAGAACGAATCGACGTCGTACTCGCCGTGGCAGACGAGGTAATAGTCGATCAGGTTCACTGCCGTCCAGGGCACCAGTACATACAGCAACAGCAAGATGAAATTGGTGTATTCGTCGAGGAAGTTGGCCTGGCCGAACAACGCAATCACGAGCGAGATGCTGAACAGCACCAGCGCCGTAACCACGCGGGCGCGCGCCTTGCCAGACCAGGTCGGAATCAACGTCTGGATGATGGCGATCGTCGAGAGCGCGCCGCAGTAAAGATTCATCGCATTGGCCGCGGCAATTCCGAGCGACAGCACGATGACCACGAGCCCGCTGACCCCGTGCGTGAGCGAGGTCAGACCGTTCACGACATCGCCGTCTTTAACCACCAGTCCTACCAGGGCGCCCAGCACCATCGGCAGGATGGAGCCTAGCGTGCATCCCCAATAACTGGCCCAGAAGGCGCTTTTAGCGCCCGTGTCCTTCGGCATGTAGCGCGAATAGTCGGACACGTAGGGTGCGTAGGCAATCTGCCAGAGCGCTGCGACCGACACCGTGCCGAGAAAGCCGACGAGGTTCGGCGAGTTCTTCGTCAGGAAATCGACCGGCAGGCCGTGCACAAAAATGATCCAGGCAAACGTGAGCACAAGAACCAGGCCCGAACACCAGGCCATCAGGCGCGCATAGGCGTGGATCAGGTTGTAGCCGAAGATCGTCGCGACCAGACTCAGGATGCCGACCACCACCACCCCCTCGTTGACTGTGACCGCGGGCGTGATACTGCGCAGCGCCTGACCCCCTAGCACGAGATTCGATGCGAAGAAGCCGAGGTACATGATCACCACGATCCCGACCACCAGCAGCGAGCCGAGTGAGCCGAACTGGCCGCGGGTCTGCACCATCTGGGGCACGCCGAGTTGCGGCCCTTGCGCGGAGTGCAGCGCCATGAATACCGCGCCGACCATGTTGCCGATGACGATGGCGAGCACGCCCCACCAAAACGGCTGCTTGAATACCGTGACGGCCAGCGCCCCGGTGACGACCGTCAGCAGCATGATGTTGGAACCGAACCAGATCGTGAAGAGGTCGCTGGCCTTGCCGTGCCGCATGGACGCAGGAATGGGTTGAATTGTGTTTCGCTCAAGACGGGAAATCGCGTCTTCCTGAGTCATGTGTCTTCTCCACCTAATGGGCGATCAATGCGAATCCGCCGGCCTGCTGTGCAACCAGGAAAAGTCCTCAAGAGCGGGCACTCACTCTTCCTATGGTAGGCGCGGCGAATTCGATTGAAATCTAAAATATAATCTTGGGAAATTCTGCAAGTCACATTGCTGTCAATCAAGCATTAGCTGCACGCTAAGCTAGAGCCGAGCATAGGCGAGCCAGCATTGCATCGCAGCGGGTCAGTTGCTCGAGGGTAATAAATTCGTCTGGCTTGTGCCCTTGATCCATGCTTCCCGGCCCGCAGACCACCGTGGGAACGCCGGCCTGGTCGAACAGTCCGCCTTCTGTGCCGAATGCCACCGTACCGAATTCAGTGGAACCGCTCAGCAGCGCTAACAGACGTGCCGCTTCGCTATCAGGCGAGGTGGCCAATCCCGGGTAGGCGGAGAGCGGCTGCAAGCGAATGCCCGTATCGGGCTGAACCGAACGCATCGTCGGCAGCAGCTCGGCCTCGGCATAGGTCAGCAACTCATCGGCCACCTCGTGGGCATTGAAGCCGGGCAGGGCGCGTACCTCGAAATCGAATTCGCATTCAGCCGGCACGATGTTCAGCGCCCGACCCCCTTTGATGACGCCGGTCTGCACTGTCGAGAACGGCGGATTAAAACGCGGATCATGATGTTCAGGCCGTGCCAGGTGTGCACCGATCTCTCCCAGACGGCCGATCAGTCGCGCCGCATATTCGATAGCGTTGACCCCATTGGGTGCGTAGGCCGAGTGACAGGCAGCCCCTTTCACCTGGCATCGCATGGCCAGCTTGCCCTTGTGGCCCAGCACGGGTTTCAACTCGGTAGGTTCACCGATCAGGCACATGCGCGGCTTGTGGGGACGCTTTTCCAGTTCCGCCAACATCGATCGTACGCCGAGGCATCCCACTTCCTCGTCATAGGAGAACGCAAGGTGTATGGGCAGCTTCAGCGTCTGCTTGAGAAAGGCCGGTACCGCGGCCAACACCGAGGCGATGAAGCCCTTCATGTCGGCCGTGCCGCGACCGTACAACCGCCCGTCTTGCTCGGTGAGACGGAACGGATCCACCGTCCAGGCCTGTCCATCCACCGGCACTACATCGGTATGACCGGCAAGCACGACACCACCACGGTCGCGGGGACCGATGGTGGCAAACAGGTTGGCCTTGGTGCGCTCCGGGTTGTAGAAAAGTTCGCTCTCCACACCGAGTTCCGCCAAGTACTGCCGAATAAAAGCGATCAGTCCCAGGTTGGAATCCCGACTGACCGTGGCGAAACCGATCAGCCGTTCGAGCAGTTCGCGGCTTGACACGTCACTCATTGCCCAGTACCCCGTAGCTTGGAGCCGCGGCCGGATTCAACGCCCGAGCGAGGTAGTCCTGCATCTGCGGCCTATAGGCTTGCCAGAGACTTTCCAACTGGTCGACAGGACCTTCATCTGCCCAGTCGACCCGCAGATCGATGATCGGCCAAATCACGTCGCCAACGACCTTAAGCGTCGCCGAGTGCACGGGTCCCGCCTCACCACCGGCGACAATCGCGGCATGCATGGCCACCAGCAGGCGATCGGCAAGCATTCCGGGCGCATTCTCGAAGGCCTTGACCATGGCTTCGATGACCTGGACACTAGCCAGCAAGTTGCCAGCAGCAACGCACTGCTCGCCAGCCAGGGCGTTGTGCACCCCCAGTGCTTCTTTGCCGCTGAAAATCGCGGTACGGCCTTGGTCATCGATCACCGTCACTTGTCGATACTGATTCCAACCGTCGGCGCTGAGCGCTCGATCCAGGGCAGCTGCAGGCTCAATTCGCTGGGTTTCGAGAAGGTCGAGGATGTGCGGGCCAAGGGCCGGCAGGGTGACGTTCTGGGTCGCCACCGCACCCACACCTGCACGCACCCAGGGGCATCGAGCACCCACCGCGATACTGGAAGAGCTGATGGCGATCCCAAGCTGTCCGGTTTCCGGGCAACGTCCTATGATAGAAAATGTCATGTCTTGCTCCTCAGGCCTGGTTCGGCTTCCAGTCATCCGGGATCACCGCGATCACATCGATTTCCATGAGCCACTGCGGCTGGCCCAGTGCGCTCACAACCAGGCCGGTGGAAATGGGGAACACGCCCTTAAGCCATTTGCCGACCTCCTGGTACACCGGCTCGCGATAACGCGGGTCGATCAGGTAGGTTGTTGTCTTGACGATGTGGGACATATCGCTGCCCGCTTCTTCCAGCAACTGCTTGACGTTCTTCATCGCCTGCCCCGCCTGGGCCCGCGGGTCGCCGAGCCCGACGAGCTGGCCTTCGAAATCGGTGCCTACCTGACCACGCACATAGACGGTGTTGCCAGCGCGCACGGCCTGACAGAGATCGTTATCCAGCGTCTGGTTCGGGTAGGTTTCGCGGGTGTTGAACATGCGGATGCGGGTGTGCGTAGGTTGGCTCATTAGTGGACCTCGATACTCATGAAAAAATCGCCTCCCCGAGATGAGGGGAATGGCCAATGGGCAGCCGCGAAGGTGACCAGGCGCCCTTGAATGGGGAGGCGAGGGGATAGGGGGGCTCAGGCGAAGGGTTCAGGCCGATACGCCCTTCTTGGCTGCACGCGTCACCGGAGCCGGGCGGGTAGTGAGGTCCTTAACGCGTTCGCCGTTAATGTAGATTTCGCGACCGTGTTCTGCCTGGCGCTGCGCCGCATCACGGTAGGAGAGATATTTGCGCTGCGTGACGATATGGTCGGCAATAAGCCTGGCATCGTGCCAGACGCCCCAGATGAAAGCGGAGCCGCGACGCGACAGCCATGGCAGACCCAGGAAGTAAACTCCAGGCTCAGTCGAAACGCCGCGCTGATGCTGCGGCTTACCGTTTGCGTCGAAGGCGTTGACTTTCAGCCAGGTGTAGTCAACTGCATAGCCGGTTGCCCAGACGATCGAGGTAACGCCGGTCTCGGCCAGATTGAGCTCAAGAATGGGATGGGTCACACATTCCGGATTCGGGAGCGTATTGCGGGCTTCAGGTTCCTCCGGAAGGTCGAGACCATGGCGTGCTATATAGGCGTCAGCTGCATTGAGCAGCGACAGATAGTTCTCATCGCCGCGAGCGAGGTTGACTGCAAGATCCGGTTCAAAGGTCACTACACCGTCATTGAACGATTTCGTCAGGCCGACGAGCGTCATCCCCTGATGGGCAAGAGCCCGGAAGTCAATCGTATGGCCGCCACGAGCACCGCTTACTGCGATGGTGACATGCTCCGTGCCCGGCCTCGCGGCCTCGGCATCCCATTCGCCGAGAACGCCCAGCCACCAGCAGAAGTCACGCTTGCGATACTCGCGTGGAGGACGATCGTGCGGTCCAACCGAGAGAAAAACCTTCTTGCCTGAACGCTGCAGCTCATCCGCGATCTGCACTCCTGACGACCCGGCACCGACTACCAGGACAGCACCCTCCGGCAGTTGCTCCGGATTACGATATTCGGCAGAGTGGATCTGTATGAGCTTCTCGGCTTTAGGGGCGATCGGTGGGATAACAGGACGCTGAAAAGGTCCGGTTGCGACAACCACGCGGTTAGCCTCAATTACGCCCTCAGTTGTTTCAACTGTGAAGCCCGGGCGGCCGGCACTGCGCACCACTTTCTTCACTTCCACACCCGTGCGGATGGGGGCGTTGAACTTCCTGGCATAGGCTTCAAAATAGTCGGCAACCCGCTCTTTCGGGGCAAAGGCGTCGGGGTCGAGATCGTCGAACTCCAGACCCGGGAATCGATCGTGCCAGGCTGGACCATTGGCAACGAGCGAATCCCACCGTCCCGTGCGCCAGCGTTCGGCGACACGATTGCGCTCCAGGACTAGGTGGGGCACGCCTAGTTTGCTCAGGTGTTCACTCATGGCCACGCCGGCCTGACCGGCGCCCACAACGAGCGTATCTATTGACATGCTTTTGGCTGGCACGGCTTCCTCCTTCTTGTTTTCGTCGTTGCATCTACTGCTTGCATGTTGTCCTCCATGGGCTGGCATTGGCTTGACCGACGGATGAAATCTACGCGGTGTAACGACATTTGGAAAATATATTTAAAAGATGCAGTGGATACGTTTATCCTATGTAGCGACGCCGAAAACTTGACCTCGGGATGGGCTTAGCCCGAGCGGGGCGTCCGCGAATCACTTTATTTACAGGCACGTATCAATGGAAAACACACCACTTCGGTATTCGCTGCGCCAGTTGCGGTATTTCGTCGTGACGGCAGAGGCGCTGTCGTTTACCGCTGCGTCAAAAATCTTGCGCATCTCGCAGCCCTCGATCTCGACGGCGGTTGCCGAACTCGAGGAGTCCTTTGGTGTGCAGTTGTTCATCCGGCACCACGCCTCAGGGCTCTCCATGACCCAGGCAGGGCACGAGATGCTTGGCAAGACGCGTGACCTGCTGAAGAACGCGGAGGAACTGCAGGTCACCGCACGCGGGATGGACACAGGGATGTCAGGCAGCATCGCGCTTGGCTGCCTGATCTCGCTTGCTCCCCCGTTGCTGCCCGGCATCATCAGTCGCTTTGTCGCAGAACATGCCGGCATCGCATTCCGAACACTCGAAGCGCACCAGGAGGATTTGTTCACAGGCCTGCACGACGGATCCCTCGACCTCGCGCTAACCTACAACATCGATTTGATTGACGACATTGAATTCCTGCCGCTCCTGACGCTACCGCCCTACGTCATTCTGCCGAAAACCCATCATCTGGCTCAGCGTCGCGTGGTCACGCTCGCCAGTCTTCAAGGGGAGTCCTACGTGATGCTGGATTTGCCACACAGCCGCGAATATTTTGCGTCACTGTTCGAAGGGGTGGGGGAGCGTCCGGTCGCGACGTTCAGGTCCGCACAACCGGAGGTGGTACGCGGTATGGTGGCAAACGGCCTGGGCTACAGCATCCTGAACTTTCCGCTCAAATCGACCCAGACCGTGGACGGCGAAGATTTTGTCGTAAGGCAGTTCACGGACGCCGTCGCACCCGTCACGCTAGGCATTGCGCAGTCGCGCAACATGAAGCCGAGACAGGTGGTGCAGCGCTTCGCGTCCTTCTGTGAAGTGCTGATCAAAAAGCAGTATCGCCAGGTTGGGGGACGGTCGCGGAAGGTAGCGTCATAACCTAGGGGCGTTGCCGCGGTCGGGGGGATGCGGCAGCACGCCCATTGCATAGGAAAAACATTGGTTGTGCATGTATAAACAATGTTTTCATTTTGCAAATTGGCTTGATAGATTCGGTTGCATACCACATCAACCCGATGCCTCTATGTCACCCGAATCCTTCATTTCCTTCAGGAACGTGAGCAAAACCTATGACGGCATTCACGCCGTCGTTCAGGGACTCGATCTGGACGTGCAAAAGGGCGAATTCGTGTCGCTGCTCGGCCCGTCTGGCTCCGGAAAGACAACCACACTGATGATGCTCGCCGGCTTCGAATCGCCCACGCACGGTGAGATCAGGCTCAACGGCCGGCGGCTGGACGACAAGCCGCCGTATCAACGCGACATTGGTATGGTGTTCCAGAACTACGCGTTATTTCCGCACCTGACGATTGCCGAGAACGTCGCGTTTCCGCTATCGGTGCGCCACCTGAGCCGTAGCGTTCAGAAACTGCGTGTCAAGCGTGCGCTCGACATGATCGAGTTGTCGCACCTTGCAGCGCGTCGTCCGTCGCAGCTTTCGGGCGGCCAGCAGCAGCGCGTGGCGCTTGCACGTGCGCTCGTCTTCGAGCCGAGCGTGGTGCTGATGGACGAGCCGCTCGGCGCGCTCGACAAACGTCTGCGCGAAACGATGCAATACGAAATCATGCGGCTGCACCGCGACCTCGGGTTGACGATCGTCTACGTCACGCACGACCAGGCCGAAGCGCTGACCATGTCCGACCGTGTCGCGGTGTTTTCCGATGGCCGCATTCAACAGGCTGCCACGCCTACCGAGCTCTACGAAAACGCACAGAACGCGTTTGTCGCCAACTTCGTCGGCGAGAACAACGGCCTGACCGGGCGCGTGTCCAATCTCGATCAGAGCTGGGC
>NZ_JBAUSA010000974.1:0-2663 GCF_049581465.1 Caballeronia sp.
GGATGCGACACCTTCATCATCGTGGCCTTGACGTGCAGGGACAGCATCACGTCGGTCTTGCGCGCATCTTCCATTTGTTCTTCGTAGAACTCGCACAGCGCTTTCTTGCTCATGAACATGCTGTCGATGATCTCGCCATCCAGCAACGACACCTTGGGCTTGAGCACGATGGTCTTGCCGCTCTTCGTGAGCAGCTCCATCTTGACGTCGCGGGCGCGGTCCAGGGTCATGGACTTTTCACCATGATAGAAGTCGCCATGCTTCATGTGGGCCACGTGGGTGCGCGAAGCCATGCTCCACTCGCCCATGCTGTGCGGGTTCTTGCGGGCGTAGTTCTTCACGGCGGCCGGTGCGCGGCGGTCCGAGTTGCCCTCGCGCAGCACGGGATTCACGGCGCTGCCCAGGCACTTGGAGTAGCGCTGGCGGATGGCCTTCTCGGCTTCGGTCTTCGGGTCTTCAGGGAAATCCGGAACCTTGTAGCCCTTCGCCTGCAGTTCCTTGATCGCGCCGGCCAGTTGATGCACAGAGGCGCTGATGTTGGGCAGCTTGATGATGTTGGTGTCGGGCAGCAAGGTCAGGCGACCGAGTTCGGCGAGGTTGTCGGGCACCCGCTGCGCCTCGGTCAGGAACTCCGGGAACTCACCCAGGATGCGCCCGGCCACGGAGATGTCGCTGGTGGTGACGTGCACCCCGGCCGGTGCGGTGAACGCGCGGATGATCGGCAGGAAGGCACTCGTTGCTAGCAGCGGAGCTTCGTCGGTCAGGGTGTAGATGATCGTGGGTTGCTGGGTACTCATCGCTTGTCTCGTGATCGAAAAATGGATGGGGGAACGCCACCGGCTTGGTCACAGACCGGCGGTAATCATCGAATTTTGCCTTATTTTGCGTTCGGGCGGATTGATCCAGGTAGCCTGCTTGCATCGGACGCCCGCAGGGGGTGCATCCAGGAGCGCATCTCGGACCTCATCGCGCGGTCAATTCGCGATCAATTTCAGGCCCGGCGGCAGCGACTCGCCAAACACGCGTCCCTCGTCGGCCTTATCGAGTTCTACCGTCTCGCGAACCGCGGCTATCCAGCTTCGCGGCGAACTCGCGGCTTCCAGTCGATGAACCACTTTCGCGCGGATGCCGGGCGTGAGGTCTCTCGACCGGTCCCCTGTCATGCGGCCCAATTGCGCGGCGGCAAAGGCGGCCGGCTCGACCTTCTTCCAGTCGAGCGCGAGGATCGCATCTAGCCATTGACTCGCGACATCGGGCGCAACGACGCCGTGCGCACTACCGTAGAACGGGCGGCGTGCGCCGATCCGGCCGACCGCCCACCAGCCCTGGTGACTTTCTGAAGGGCTTTGAAGCCGGCCTAGCAGCCGCTCCGCGACCTCGATCTTGCGTTGCACCGGTAGCCGTTCGAGCGATGCCGCGAGGCGCACCATGTCGGCGTACCCCGTTTTCGCGGGGTCGAGCAGGGGCTTCGACCCCGCGGTTGCCACGCCTTGCACATAGTCCATGGCATCGAGAACGGACACTTGCGCGCTTTCGCTTAGGCCGCCCGCCGCGCGCCGCCATAACGTCCACCATTCCGACCAGACCTGACTCTCGTTGACGTACTGAATGCCGTCATCGAATAGCGACCAGAGTTGCTCGACTCGCCAATCGTCGAGCGGATAGCCGAACCCCGGGCGCAGGCAATAACCGGCCAGATTCAGCCAGACTCGCTCGTGGTCTGCCGAGCGCCGCCGGCGACGGGCGCGATCCCAGAGCGCACCAAACAGTTCGCGAAGTAAAGCGCTATCCCAATGCTCGCGGGGTCCGAGGATCTGCTCAAGCTGTGAACGCAGCCGCCTGACTTCCTTCGGCCCGACATCGTGTGAGCGGGCGCCGAACGAACGATCGATCAGCTCAACTGATTTTCCGAACGATGCATGACGCGCGTCCATGGACACAGCGGCTTTGGCGTGATCGCGTCGCAACTCGAATTCGAGCAACCAGCGCCGCGAAGAGCCGCCTATCTCGATGCAGTGCACTTCCAGCGTGCCGATTTCGGTGAGCGTGGCCGTGAGCTGGACGGGCGTTTCGCGGGGGCCGCCTGCCGCCTGTGGTTGCACCACGGTCACGATCGGCGGCAGGCGAACGAAGTCACCCGTTGCAAGGTCCGCCAGATCGCCCGGACGATACGCTGTGTCGGCGATGGAGGAGGCCAGATGGAACCGGACCGGATGCCCGAGCAGCAGCGAAAACGTTCGATCCTCGAGATGAATCTCCTGGCCTTCTTGCGTGCCGCGGGGTAGCAGGCAAATACCGCGTGCGGCCGGTGCCTGCGCCTGCGTGTCCTGCTGCTTATCCTCTTCCAGCACGAGGAAAAAACTGCGTGGTGCGCCTCCACCGATGCGAGGAGCATGGCCCGCCCGCGCGCGGCCATAGGCGACCGCGCCACGGGCGACGGCTACGTCCGGATCATCGTTGTGAAGCACATGCAGAGGCTTCCCGCGCCACATGCCGAGCGTGCTGGTGAGCCGGTCGACGAGCGCATCGGAGCGAAACACCCCCCCGTTAAGCAGGAGCGTGTCGGGCATCGGCAACACGTCGTCCTGACCCTCCGGCATTCCCAGCGCCTCGCGCGCGTGCGCCGCGTGTTGACTCAGGAACGCGGCGATATGGCGAGTGAC
>NZ_JBAUSA010000975.1:0-3473 GCF_049581465.1 Caballeronia sp.
GGCGTAACGACTGCCGTCAAATGGGCCGAAGCCCTGATCGCGCTAAGGCTGCGAACCTCTAAGCGCGGAGACTTTGCGCCCCCGCTAACCAAGCAGTATGACGGAGCAATGGCATCCTACAGCCCGAAATAGCGCTAACCGATCGAGACGACCATACACCGGACGTGAGCCGCATTATCTGGATGGGAATATGGGCGCGGCGATGTGTTTTCGCTAAACTGGACCATCGTCGCGCGGGTTTAAGCTGCGCGCTTATCCATCGGGTTTTCACGCACTCATTTAGCCATGTCGAATGAATCGAAGTACCCACGCGACCTGATCGGCTACGGTCGATACCCTGTGCAGCCGCATTGGCCGGGCGACGCGCGTATTGCAGTGCAATTCGTGCTGAATTATGAAGAAGGCGGTGAAAACTGCGTGCTTCACGGCGATCCGGGATCGGAGCAATTCCTGTCGGAAATCGTGGGCGCGGCGGCGTATCCGTCGCGTCACATGAGCATGGAATCGATATACGAATATGGGTCGCGCGCGGGCGTGTGGCGCATTCTTCGCGAATTCGAAAAGCGCGGCTTGCCATTGACCGTTTTCGGCGTCGGGATGGCGATCGAACGGTATCCGGATCTAGGCCGAGCGTTCGTCGAACTCGGGCATGAGATTGCGTGTCATGGGTATCGATGGATTCACTATCAGGACATGTCGCCCGAGAAGGAAGCAGAGCACATGCGGCTCGGCATGGAAGCCATCGAGCGCGTAACGGGGGTGCGGCCGCTTGGCTGGTACACCGGGCGCGACAGTCCGAATACGCGCCGGCTGGTGGCGGAGCGTGGCGGCTTTCTCTATGACTCGGATTACTACGGTGACGACCTGCCGTTCTGGATGGACGTGGATGTCACCGGCGGCGCGAAAGTCCCGCAATTGATCGTGCCGTACACGCTCGACACAAACGACATGCGCTTCGCTTCGCCACAAGGGTTCAACACAGCGGATCATTTCTTCACGTACCTGCGCGACGCCTTCGACGTGCTGTACGAAGAGGGCAGCGAAGCGCCGAAGATGCTGTCCATCGGCATGCATTGCCGGCTTCTTGGCCGTCCCGGACGGTTTCGCGCGCTACAACGTTTTCTCGATCACATTGAACAATACGACCGCGTGTGGGTGACCCGACGTGTCGATATCGCGCGGCACTGGCGCGAACATCATCCTTACGAAGGCACTGCGGGAGCGAGCGCGGGAGCGAGCGCACCATGACCATCGACATCACGCGGACCACGCTCGACGAGCTCAACTCGATGCCTGCCGATACTTTTGTCGATGTGTTGTCGGGCATCTTCGAACATTCACCCTGGGTGGCGCAAGCGGCGGAGCCGCAGCGGCCATTCCATAGTGTTGACGCGCTGCATTCAGCCATGACGCATGCGGTGAACCAGGCGGGCGACAGGCGACAACTCGCGTTGATCGACGCGCACCCCGAACTCGCGGGAAAGGCGGCGGTTCGCGGCGAGCTCACGCATGAATCCACCCGCGAGCAGAGCGGAGCGGGCCTCAACCTCTGCACGCAAGAGGAGTTCAACAAGCTACAGGGATTGAACGCTGCGTATCGAGAGAAGTTTGGCTTTCCGTTCATCCTGGCTGTTCGCGGATTCGATCGCCACGGGATTATTGCGAACTTCGAAACGCGCCTGCCTCACGACCGCGATACCGAGTTGCGCGAAAGCCTGACCCAGATTTATCGCATCGCACGCTTCCGGCTGGACGACCTGCTCGACGCGTAGCAGAACCGTGAAACCTTCAAACATTTATCGCAAGGAAATATCATGGCAATACCGACACTCGATGCCAACGCGCCTGAATTTACGCGCCGCTATGTGAATCTCGCGGACCCAAGACTCGGTGCACAAGCGCTCGAATCCAGCGACGATTTCTTCGCGCCGAAAGAGCGCATGCTGAACCCGGAGCCGGCGGTGTTCATCCCGGGCAAGTTCGACGATCACGGCAAGTGGATGGACGGCTGGGAGACGCGTCGAAAGCGCGTGAGCGGCTACGACTGGTGCGTGATCAAGCTGGCAAGACCGGGCGTGATCAAGGGTATCGATATCGACACGAGCCACTTCACCGGCAACTTCCCGCCGGCGGCGTCGATTGAAGGTGCGCACGTGCTCGACGGCGCGCCCACTACGGCGACGAAATGGAGCGAGGTGGTGGCATCGGTTACGTTGCAGGGAAACAGCCACCATTATCTTGACGTGACGACGCAACAGCCGTTCACGCATTTGCGTGTGAACATTTATCCGGACGGCGGTATTGCCCGGTTGCGCGTGTATGGACAGCCGCAACTTGACTGGAGCAGCGCGAGCCGGAGCGAACTGTTCGATCTCGCCGCGATGGAGAACGGCGCGTATCTCGTCGGCACGAACAATCAGCATTTCGGCCTTGCTTCAACGCTGTTGATGCCGGGACGCGGCGCGAACATGGGTGATGGCTGGGAGACGCGCCGGCGTCGTGAGCCGGGCAATGACTGGTGCATCGTGGCGTTGGCGCAGCCGGGCGTGATCAGGAAGATTGAAGTCGATACGGCCCATTTCAAGGGAAATTATCCGGACCGGTGCTCGTTGCAGGCGGCGCGTGTCACGGGTGGGACGGACAGCTCGCTGGTTACGCAGGCCATGTTCTGGCCGGTGTTGCTGGGTGAACAGAAGTTGCAGATGGACAAGCAGCATGTGTTCGAGTCGGAGCTTGCAGCACTGGGTGCGGTCACGCACGTGCGGTTCAATATTTATCCGGACGGTGGCGTATCGCGGTTGCGACTCTTCGGCACGCTCGCGTGATGTGGATCTCGCGATGAAAAAACTGACGATCGAACCGTTGACGCGGGCGGCTTTCGAGCCGTTCGGCGATGTCATCGAACTTGATGGTGCGAAGCAGATCCCGATCAATCTCGGGACGACCATTCGCTTTCACGATCTTGCCCGGATCGATGTGGAGGACGAGGGAGGGCGGGCGATCGTCAATCTGTTTCGCGGGCAGCCGCGGGATTTGCCCTTCGAAGTGTCGATGATGGAAAGGCATCCGTTGGGCAGTCAGGCGTTTTTGCCGCTCAATGATCGGCCTTATCTGGTGGTGGTCGCGCCTGCTGGTGAGCTTGATCCGTCCCAAATTCGCGCGTTTGTTACGCGCGGGTGGCAAGGGGTTAATTACGCCAAGGGGGTTTGGCATCATCCGTTGCTTTCGCTGGACCAGGTCAGCGATTTTATTGTTGTTGATCGGAGTGGCGGCGGCCGGAACTTAGATGAGGTTTCGCTTGCGGAGCCGGTATGGCTGGATCTCGGCTGAGGGCTTTCGGGCGGGGCTGGGCGCGCGGGCAGGAGGAGGTTAGGGTGGGTGCTGCTGGCGGCGAGTGTGGGGAGAGCGTTGAGTCCTTCTGCTAGCCTGGTCGTTCTGCATAAGTAGTATTTTCTTGCTTATTTCTGTTAGCC
>NZ_JBAUSA010000976.1:0-6392 GCF_049581465.1 Caballeronia sp.
GACCCCGGTCATCCAGGCCTCGGGATGCGACCGGACGAAATCGAGAGTCTGACCGGAGTAGTCAAGCCAAACCTGATTCACGAAGTCCGGTGTTCCATCGGGCTTGAGCGTCCAGGCGGACACAGGAAGTCGCTGCAGCAGGCCGGCCTGGAGCTGCAGATCCGCATAGAGGTGCGCATTCTCCAGTGAAATAGCGGCTTGCGAGGCCAGTAACTGCAGCACCGCAACGCGGTCGGGCGTGAAGGCGAACGGTACCAGGTTGTTCTCAAGATAGAGTGCGCCGACCAATTTCGCTTGCTTGACGATTGGCAGACAGAGGACAGATTTAGAGCGACTCTGCCGCACATACTCGTCCTCTAAATACACATGATCGGCCGAGGCATCATCGAGGAGTACGCGCTCCCGCGTCCGGATGGCGTAATGCAGCACGGATTGAGGCAGATCGGAGGGCGTAATCGCTGCGTGGCGAGCCGCAACCTCGATCTTGCCCTGGCCGGTGGCAGCCTCCGCTTCGATTCTCGGCTCGCCGTCCCGAATCAGGATCAACAACCCCCGCTCGGCCCCCGCATTCTGCAACGCGATGGTCATGAGCCGCTCGATCAAATGGGGCAGCAGCATTTCGCTCGACAGAGCTTGTGACGCCTTGACGACGGCTGCAACGTCGAGCTGCTGATCGATCGCCTCTTTCGCCGTGCCGCGCGGCTCGGCCGTGGCCAGTTGCGGATATCGAGCCTCCAGTTGCCGTACCACGCCATCCGCGCCCCAGCGCCGATAGCCTTCGCGGGCGCGCAACAGATACATCTCGGCGATGTCCTCGAAGCCACAGACGGCATAGAAGCGAGCGGCGGTCTCGCAAGCCAGCGCCTCATTGTGGATGAAGCCATTTTTGCGGGCCGAGCGGATAGCCTGTTGATAGAGGCGCTCGGCGTCTAGGTCGCGGCCTTCCAGACGCGCAATCTCGGCGCCCACCAGCGCAGCGCGGTCCCCGACATTCTCCGGGCAGTGCTCGGCCCAAGTCTGGAGTTGCTGGTGGTGGGCCGTCAGTGCTTCCAGGTCCGACTGCCCTTCACTAGGGCTGGCCGCGCCAGCGTCAATAGCGCCAGCTCGCGCCATCGCGGCATAGAAATGGTATTCGGCCAAGTCGATAAATGTCGGCGCTAGCGAGAGCAAGTCCAGCCAGCCCTTTGCCTTGAGCGCAGCTGCGACCGCTTCGGCATAATCCCCCGCGAAAACGCACGTCTCCAATCTTCTGATCCAGTATGAGCCTGCAGCAAGCAACAGATTTGGCTCTGCCTCGAGGCACCGCACCAGCGCGTCCTCGTCGAACTGCTTGTCGCCTAAATTTACGAAATCATTCGGTAGGCCCCTGAGCGTCCGAACAAGAAAGAGAAAACTGAGGACGATGGCTGCGATCAAGACAGAATTGGTTTTTTGCGCGAACTCTATTCCGACCATCACCTCTCGATCTAAATCACCTAAAGGGGTGCCGGAAAAGCAAGAGTTTATGATTAAATTAACGTGACAATATCCCGTATAGGCAAGATCGCCGGTGCTATTCGCTTCGTCAGAAGTCTGCAGGATGAGCGCGCGGCAAGATCGAACGCTCTGCTGGCGCGGGCTGATCCAGATCGCGAAGGGCAGGTAAACACGAACCTTGAAGGCGTCCAGCCCTCGCTTGTTTACGAGATCGATGCCGAGCTGACCAAAGCGCAGCGCCGTCGGGTAGTCCGCAAAGTCGGACGAGAAGACCCAACCAAACCAGACATAGGCGCAGGATGACGCGTCGCTATTGCCGTGGTTCAAACTAAGATTCACCATGCGTGCGACCATCAGTCGGAACAGGTTGCTGTCGGTTGACTGCGAGGACACCATTGCCTTGGTCAGCACGTCCAAAGTAGCGCGCGTATCAGCGTCGTTCAGCAGGGGCAAATCGATCAGATCTTCGATCTGACGGGTGCCCAATCGGCGCCATACGCGCTCGTACTCCTGCTGTACGTCCTCATCCGTTGGCTGGGCAGACCAGTCGACGCCAACCCCCTGGAGGTAGTCGAGGCACACGGCCACCGCTCGGTCCAACCGGGAGAGAACGTTGTAAAGATCCATGTGCATACAGGCGACGGCGGCTTGATCGACCCGATTTGTCGCCCGGCGGGCCAGTATCGACAGCCGCTCTTCGGCGCTTGGCATCTCGCCCGTCAGAAACTCGGCTTCGGCGCGGTGTAACTCGAGCTCGAAAACCAGCGGGTATTGCTGCGCCCAACAATCATCCGCCAGCAAAGCGCGGCCTTCCGCAAAATACGTCAGCGCGGAGGAATAGGCGGTGGCGTTCCGGGCGCGCTTGCCGGCCATCAGATTCAGCCACGCCACCTGCGTGCGTTCCTCTTGCGCGGTAATCAGCGTGGCGCTTCGATTGAACTGGCTGACGATCTCGAAGACGATCTCTTCGCGGTTGTCGGGCGGCGTGTCCGCCAACAGCGATCTGCCGATCTGGAGGTGAATTTCCGCGCGCGCGGCCTCGGGGATCAGCGAATAGGCAGCCTCCTGGATGCGATCGTGCTGGAAGGCATAGGAAGTCTCCGACCGGAACACCAGGCCGGCTCGAACGGCTTCCCAAAGACTGTCGTGAAGCTCTCCGGGAGAGGTCTGGCAGACCGTTGCCAGCAGCGCGAAATCGGCACGGAAGCCGACGCAAGCGAGTTGGCGAAGTGCTGCCAGTGTTGCGGCCGGCAAGCGATTGAGCTTGGCGACCATGAGATCGACGACATTATCGGTGTAGCGTTTCGCGTAGATGCGACCTAGGTCCCAGGACCAGCGAGCATCAGTGTGATCAAAGGCCAGCAGCGATTCATCCGCGAGCGCATGGAGAAACTGGGTTGCAAAGAACGGATTGCCGCCGGTCTTCTCTTGCACCAGTTGAACAAGTGGGTTCGCGCGCGTAGCCTCGCAGCGTAAGGAGTCCGAGATCAATTGTCCAAGATCGTCGTAGGTCAAAGGCGCCAATACGATGTCATGTACTGTTGCGCCCGCTTGGCGGATCGCATCGAGCTTGCGCATGAGCGGGTGCGTGGCATCGATCTCGTTATCCCGGTAGGCGCCGATCAGCAGCAAGTGCCTGATATCCCGTTGCGCGAGAATATCTTCGAGCAGATCAAGCGTCGCGGCATCGAGCCATTGCAGATCGTCGAGGAACAGTGCCAGCGGGTGCTCAGGCCGCGCAAAGACGGCGATGAACCGCAGTAATACAGTTTGGAAACGGCGCTGCGCATCCTGCGGTGGAAGCTCGAGGACCGGTGGCTGCGCGCCAATAACGAGTTCGAGTTCGGGGATAAGGCTGACGATCAGCGGCCCGTTCGGACCCAGCGCCTCGCGAAGCGCTTCCCGCCAGATGTGGAGTTCAGTTTCGCTCTTGCCTAAAACCTGCCGGACGAGACTTTGGAAGGCTTGCGCCACCGTGGCGTAAGGGATGTCGCGCTTGCGCTGATCGAACTTGCCGGAGGCGAAGAGGCCGCGCGGTGGGACGAGCACCTTGTGGAGTTCATTCACGACCGAGGATTTGCCGACGCCGGAGTATCCGGAGACGAGCACCAGCTCGGGCGCCCCGATTTTGATCATGCGATCGAAGGACGCAAGCAACGCCTCGACCTCGCGGTCTCGGCCATAGAGCTTTTCCGGAATCAAGAACCGGTCCGGCGTGTCATCTTCAGCCAGCGGGAAGTCGGCGAGCGACCCGCGCTCCCAATCTGCGAGGCAGCGCCGCAGGTCGCGTTCGAGACCGGCTGCGGTCTGGTACCGGTCCTCGGCCGTCTTGGCGAGCAGCTTCACGACGATGGCAGAGATGACGGGGGGAACGTCTGCTGCCCGCTCGCCGGGCGGCACCGGTTTTCTGGCAATATGGCAGTGGACCCAATCCATCGGATCGACCGCCGTGAAGGGCAGCGAACCCGTCAGCATCTGATAAAGCGTGACGCCGAGCGAATAGAGGTCACTGCGCGAATCGATAGAACGGTTCATCCGTCCGGTCTGTTCGGGCGCCATGTAGGGCAGCGAGCCTGCAATGTATTCCGGGGCCTCGGGCTCCTGGCGCTCGTGCGGGAGTCGGGAAGCAATGCCAAAGCCGGTGAGCCACACGTGGCCGGCGTGGTCGACCAGTGCGTTTGCCGGCTTGACGTCCTTATGAATGAGGCCCTGCTGGTGAGCCTGACTAAGCGCTGACGTCAGACCAATGGCAATACGCAGGAAGTGTGGAAGATCGAGTGGGTGATCCTTGCGCTGCTCAATGAGCCGATCCAGGGGTTCACCGCCAGGGTCCTTGAGAATGAGAACCGCTCGCCTCAGGTGACGGGTCAGCGCCACAGGCTGAGCCGCCCATGCCGCATCGAGTTTGGATTCCAGCGACCACTCGTGTTCGAGCCGCCGCAGGCTCTGGGGCGACGGCCCTTCAGCGGCAACCGCCAGCGCCAGGACCGGCGTCTGTTTGCCGAGTTCCCTCCCGCGGTAAAGGGTGAAGTCCGCCTCCTCGCGAAGCGGCTCTAACATGTACCCAGAATCCTCTGTCATAGAGAACGCTCGTGTTGTCACGACGAAAGGCTGCTCCTTTCTCGGTGAAAGAAACGGGCTGCTAAATGCTATCGTGGGTAATGCTATTGTCAGATTGGGGGAAGCGCCCATGCTGCGATAGCCGTTCTCCCCATGGCGAGACCCGATGATTGTGGCATACCGATTTGCCAATGTCGCCATCGGCGGGTGATCGTCGCCCTCTGGTTTCGGCCGACCTGAAGCAACATCGGCGAGGCCGTTTCGAGTTTTGGTGCGGCCGCTCGCCCCCCCCTCTTCACCGTTGGCGTGAATGTGGGGCAGTTACATGGCGGGTTCTCGCGGATCGTTGCTAACGGCCGCAGAAGGCTCAATTCCAGAACGGCGGAAAAGGTTGTTCACGCGTGCTTGCTCACGATCGTCGGCCGGAGCCATCAAAGCCAGTAAAACATACAGAGCCGTGTTCACGAGGATACCCACCACCCCTGATGTCAGACCGCCTAACCAGGGCACCGACAGCGGATAAGCAATCTGAAGCCCCGCTGCCATCGCAAATCCAACGATCATGCCTACTACCGCACCGGTGGCATTACCACGACGCCAGAATATTCCGAGATACAGAGACGGTGCGAGTTGTACGACACCTTGATAGGAAGTTATCGCCCACGTGACAAGCCCCGAAGTTGTATGCATCGTTCCTATGGCACCCGCCACCCCAAGCAGCGTCACAACAATGATCGAAACTTTAGCCAGCTTGGTCCGGCTTGCGTCCGACAATGCACGATCGGGGATAATATCCTGCGCGATCTGCGTGCCGACAGCAGCTGTAATCGCGTTAATGTTTCCCATGGTCGCCGCCAGCACTAACACACCAGCGAATGCAAGCAGCAAGGGACCGCCGAGCGCGGTAACAGTGAACCAGACTTTGTCAGGTGACGCAGCTACCGCCGGAAGCGAATGGGCCAGCATGGACATCACGAAGAGTGCCGCAGAAAATGCCGCCAGGAGCGGCGCAGATTGCAGCGCAGACTTCTTGATTGTTGTCGTTCCGTCCGCAGTAAACAGTCGGACAAAAATATCCGGCCAGCACCACGCGCCTAGTGCACCGGTCAGTACAATCGACATGAAATACAGCGGCCCCGCCGTGCTTCCCTGTCCAGGCAGCGTAGCAAACTCCTTCGGGAGCTTGTCGAATCCGTGCCCATGAGTCAGCAGCCACCCGATCATTCCCACCGAGATCAAGAAGCCAAGTCCGTAAGCGGTAATACCTTGGACCATGTCACTGATGACGATACCCCGCATTCCCATCCTGACAGTCCAAACTTGCCGGATAGCCAAGACGGCGACTCCAATAAAGACGGCAGCGGTTGTACTCACATGACCAAAGGACAATGATTCAAACACCGCTCCCACAGACTGCATTCCGAGAACAAGCCACGGAAGCATCGAAATAATGCCAATGACTGCGGCAATAACTCGAACTGCGGAGGAGTTGTATCGGATCCCCACGAAGTCCGCCTGCGTCCTCAGATCAAACTTTCGTCCCCATTCATGCATGCGCTCCGCCATGAAGAACATGAAAAGCATCGCGAGCAAAGAGTAAAAAATCGAGTAAAAACCGATGAGGCCGCTTTGTGCAGTCAGACCTGCGAAAGCAATAAATGTGGTGCCTGGCAGCCAAGTATTCAAAAACGACATAGTTTGAAACCAGGCACCGAATGAGCGGCCGGCAACTGCATATTCCGTGAAAGTTCTCTCACGTCGATTGGATCTCTCGAGGATCAACACGACAAGCCCAAAAAAGACCGCGATCGTACCGTAGCCGAGAAGAAAGTTGTTCACGTCGAACTCCCTGATGT
>NZ_JBAUSA010000977.1:0-4985 GCF_049581465.1 Caballeronia sp.
CGCGCCAAGCCGGCGGGAATCGAAGTCAAGGTCGGTCCTGCCGCCGATGCCGCCACCGCCGATGCATTCGGCGTCCTGCTGCAATATCCCGGCGCGAACGGCGATGTCCGCGATTACCGCGCACTCACGGAAGCGGTGCACGCAGCGGGCGGTCATGTGGTCGTCGCGGCCGACCTGCTGGCGCTCACGCTGCTGACGCCGCCGGGTGAATGGGGCGCGGACGTGGCCATCGGCAATACGCAGCGCTTTGGCGTGCCGGTCGGTTTCGGCGGTCCGCACGCGGCCTACATGGCCGTGCGCGATGAATTCAAGCGCCAGATGCCGGGCCGTCTGGTCGGCGTGACTGTCGACGCGCAAGGCAAGCACGCATTGCGTCTCGCGCTGCAAACGCGCGAACAACATATTCGCCGGGAAAAGGCGACATCGAATGTCTGCACGGCGCAGGCGCTGCTCGCGATCATGGCGAGCATGTACGCTGTTTATCACGGCCCGAAGGGTCTCAAGACCATCGCTTTGCGCGTGAATCGCGTGGCCTCCATCTTCGCCGCTGGCGTGCAAAAGCTCGGCTACACGCTCGCGAACACGACCTTCTTCGACACGGTCACGATCGAAAGCGGCGCGAACACGACGCCGCTGCATCAGGCGGCCTCCGCCGTGCATGTGAACCTGCGCCATATCGACGCCAAGCACGTAGGCGTTTCCGTCGATGAAACCACGACGCGCGACGATCTCCTTAAGCTCTTCGCGCTGTTTGCAGAAGTGGCGGGCAAGACGGAAACATTCGACATCGACGCGCTCGATGCCGAAGCGCAGGCCTCGCTGCCGAAATCGCTGGAACGCACGAGCGATTACCTCACGCATCCGGTGTTCAATCGCCATCACTCCGAGCACGAAATGCTGCGCTACCTGCGCAGTCTCGCCGACAAGGATCTCGCGCTCGACCGCACCATGATTCCGCTGGGTTCGTGCACGATGAAGCTCAACGCCACGTCGGAAATGCTGCCGGTCACGTGGCCGGAATTCGGCCAGATTCATCCGTTCGCGCCGGCTGAACAGACTGTCGGCTATCGGACGATGATCGATCAGCTTGAGCAGATGCTGGTCGCATGCACGGGTTACGCGGCGGTGTCGCTGCAACCGAACGCCGGCTCGCAAGGCGAGTACGCGGGCTTGCTGATCATCCATGCGTATCACGCGTCGCGCGGCGAAGGGCATCGCAATGTGTGCCTGATTCCCGCGTCCGCGCACGGCACAAATCCGGCTTCGGCACACATGGCCGGGATGCAGGTGGTTGTCGTAGCCTGCGATGAACAAGGCAACGTGGATATCGCCGACTTGAAGGCGAAGGCTGAAAAGCACGCTGAAAAGCTCGCCGCGATCATGATCACGTATCCGTCCACGCACGGCGTGTTCGAAGCGAATGTGCGCGAAATCTGCGACATCGTCCACACGCATGGCGGCCAGGTCTACGTCGACGGCGCGAACATGAACGCCATGGTCGGCCTGACCGCGCCGGGCCAGTTCGGCGGTGACGTGTCGCACCTGAACCTGCACAAGACGTTCTGCATTCCGCATGGTGGCGGTGGACCGGGTGTCGGTCCCGTCGCGGTCGGCGCGCATCTCGCCAAGTTCCTGCCGAACCAGCACTCCACCGGTTATCGGCGAGATGAGGCGGGGATTGGCGCGGTGTCGTCGGCGCCTTATGGATCGGCGGCCATCCTGCCGATCTCGTGGATGTACGTCGCGATGATGGGCGCGGTGGGTTTGACCGCTGCCACGGAAAACGCGATTCTCGCCGCGAACTACGTCGCCAAGCGCCTCGCGCCGCATTATCCGGTGCTGTACAGCGGCACGGGCGGCCTTGTCGCGCACGAATGCATCCTGGATTTGCGGCCGTTGAAGGAAACCAGCGGCATCTCGGTCGATGACGTCGCCAAGCGCCTGATCGACTACGGTTTTCACGCGCCGACCATGAGTTTCCCGGTACCGGGCACGCTGATGGTCGAGCCGACCGAATCGGAAGCGAAGGAGGAACTGGATCGGTTTATCGACGCGATGATCGCCATTCGGGACGAAATCCGCGCGGTCGAAGAAGGCAAGTCGGATCGCGAGGACAACCCGCTGAAACATGCGCCGCATACCGCAGCGGTCGTCGTCGACGATGCCTGGAGCCACGCGTACTCGCGCGAAACGGCGGCGTACCCGCTGGCATCGCTAGTCGCGCGCAAATACTGGCCTCCGGTTGGCCGCGCCGACAACGCGTATGGCGACCGCAACCTGTTCTGCTCGTGCATTCCGTTGTCGGAGTACGACGAATAGGGGGTACACGAAGCGCGCAAAAACCGTCTGGCTCTGATCGGGCCGGACGGTTTTGCCGGACGTCCACAAGAACCAGCTAACATCTCACCCCGAACCCAAGCCAATCAGGGAGTTTTGCATGGCGCGACAGGTACGACTGGTGAGAAAGGCGTGGCATGTTCCCGCGATGATTGCGGCGTTTGCAGCAACCACAATGACAACGCAGACGGCGTGGGCGGCAATGAATTTTTGCGCCGCGCCTGCGATGCAAAACAGCGAGCGCACCAACGCCGATCCTGGGGTGAAGGCGCTGGTGCAGATGGTGCAATCGCACCTGAACGACGCGCCCAAAGCGCGCGCGAAGCTTCACACGGAAGGCACGTTGCCCGGCCAGGGCATTCACGACGAAAGCGTCGAAGCCGAGAAGGATCTTGCGTTGATGCGCGACGCCGCGCTTGCGTGGCGAGCCACAGGCGATGAACGCTACTTGCGCCTCGTGGACCGTTTCTTGTATGCCTGGGTGACGACCTATCAGCCGAGTTTCAATCCCATCGACGAAACGAATTTCGAGTCGCTGATTCTTGCCTACGACATGACCGCGAGCGCGCTGCCCGTCAAGACGCGCAATGCCGCGAGCGCATTTATCGCGAAGATGACGTCGGGGTACATAGCGGATATCGATAAACAGAAGCGGCCGCTGAGCGGCACGTACCGCAACAACTGGCAGAGTCACCGGATCAAACTGGTCGCGATGGGCGCGTTTACCATCGACGATCGCAGGCTTGTCAACGCCGCGCAGCGGCTTTATGTTGAGCATATTGGCGACAACATTGCGCTGGACGGCTCGACCGTGGATTTCGCCGAACGCGACGCGCTGCACTACGTGACCTACGACTTGCAACCGCTCGTCACCGCCGCGCTCGCTGCGCGCCGGCACAATCGAAACTGGCTTACCGAGCGCGCGCAATCTGGCGCAACGCTTGCTGCCGCGCTGGACTGGCTGACACCTTACGCGCTCGGTACACGTACGCACGACGAGTTCGTCGGCTCGAGAGTTCCGTTCGATGCCACCCGTCGCGAAGCCGGCTTGCCGGGCTTCGCCGGGGCGTGGGATCCGAAGAACGCGGCCGAATTGTTCCATCTTGCGGCGCGGCTGGATGGGCGATATGCGCCCATTGCGCTGCGCCTCGCGCCATCGCCGCCCGCCTGGCTTGCAGTGTGTTTGCCGCTGGCGGCGCGCTGATTTTTTTGCGCATACTTATCGGAGCGTTCATTTCATGGCAGTCAGCGTTTTTGACCTCTTCAAGATCGGCATCGGTCCGTCGAGTTCGCATACGGTAGGTCCCATGCGCGCTGCCCTGATGTTCGTGCAGGGCCTCGAACGCGATGGTCTGCTCGACCTGACGGTATCGGTGAAATGCGAGTTGTACGGCTCGCTGGGCGCGACCGGCAAGGGTCACGGCACCGATCGCGGCGTCATGCTCGGCTTGATGGGCGATGCCCCCGATACTGTCGACGCCAGCACGATCAGCGCGCGTCTTGAAAGCGTGCGCGGGTCGAAAAAGCTATCGCTGCTTGGCCGCCGGGAGATTGCGTTCACGCCGAAGGAACACATTACGTTCTTGCGGCAGGCGCTGGCCGAGCATCCGAACGGCATGAAGCTGCATGCGTACAGCGAAAGCGGTGAGACATTGCGCGACGCAACCTATTTGTCGGTCGGCGGTGGATTCGTGGTGACGGCGGGGGCATCGAACGTGAAGGTGTTGACCGCAATTGAGCAGTTGCCCTACGCGTTTCATTCCGGCGATGAATTGCTCGCGTTGTGTCAGGAGACGGGCAAATCGGTCGCGCAATTGATGTGGGACAACGAGCGCGTCTGGCGTAGCGACGAAGAGATTCGTTCAGGTCTGCTGCGTATCTGGGACGTGATGCAGTCGTGCGTGGCGCGTGGCTGCGGTATCGACAACCCCGATGCCGACGGCACGCTTCCCGGCCCGTTCCAGGTGCGGCGGCGGGCGCCGGTGTTGTATCGCGAATTGGTGAGCAAGCCTGAACAGGCATTGCGCGATCCGCTGTCCATGATGGACTGGATCAACCTTTACGCCATTGCGGTGAACGAGGAAAACGCGGTGGGCGGGCGCGTGGTGACTGCGCCGACCAATGGTGCGGCCGGGATTATTCCTGCTGTGCTGCATTACTACGACCGGTTTATGCCGGGCTCGAATACGCAGGGCGTGATTGACTTTATGCTGACCGCTGCCGCGATTGGCATTTTGTACAAGATGAACGCATCGATATCCGGTGCCGAGGTCGGGTGTCAGGGCGAAGTGGGGGTTGCGTGTTCGATGGCCGCTGCGGGCCTCGCCGCGGTGATGGGGGGGACGCCGAGGCAGGTCGAGAATGCTGCCGAGATCGGCATGGAACATAACCTTGGGCTGACATGCGATCCGGTTGGGGGGATGGTGCAGATTCCGTGCATTGAACGCAATGCGATGGGTTCCATGAAGGCGGTTAATGCGGCGCGCATGGCGATGCGGGGTGATGGCAACCATTATGTTTCGCTTGATTCCGTCATTAAAACGATGATGCAAACCGGCGCGGATATGAAGACCAAGTACAAGGAAACTTCGCGAGGTGGACTGGCCGTCAACATTGTTGAGTGCTGACGGGGGCGCGCGGCTCTGTTC
>NZ_JBAUSA010000978.1:0-1822 GCF_049581465.1 Caballeronia sp.
ATGTTGGGGCGACTCATCGACGTGACCGGGGTGCCGGGTGACAACGGCGCGCCATTGCCGGCCGACGTACCGCGTCGCGCGATTCATCGCAAGCCGCCGCCGCTCGCGTCGCTTGGCACGACCGTCAATATTTTCGCCACCGGCATCAAGGTGATCGACTTGCTCACGCCGCTCGCTCAGGGCGGCAAGGCCGCCATGTTCGGCGGTGCGGGCGTCGGCAAGACCGTGCTCGTGATGGAGTTGATCCACGCAATGGTCGAGCGTTATCAGGGAATCTCGGTGTTCGCAGGGGTCGGCGAGCGTTGCCGCGAAGGCCACGAGATGCTCACCGACATGCGCAACTCCGGCGTACTGCCCCGCACGGTATTGGTCTACGGCCAGATGAACGAGCCGCCTGGCGCGCGATGGCGCGTGCCGCTGACTGCGTTGACGGTCGCGGAATACTTCCGCGACGAGCGCCGGCAGAACGTGCTGCTGCTGATGGATAACGTGTTCCGCTTCGTGCAGGCCGGTGCGGAAGTATCCGGGCTGCTCGGCAGGCTTCCTTCGCGGGTGGGCTATCAGCCGACGCTTGCTACCGAGGTCGCCACCTTGCAGGAACGGATCGTCTCCGTGGGCGACGTGTCGGTGACGGCCATTGAAGCCGTCTACGTGCCCGCCGACGACTTCACCGATCCGGCAGTGACGGCCATTGCCGCGCACGTGGACAGCATGGTCGTACTGTCCCGGTCGATGGCCGCAGAAGGCATGTATCCAGCCATCGATCCGATTGCGTCGTCGTCGGTGCTGCTCGATCCGCTGATTGTCGGCGAGGAGCATGCGGAGATCGCCACCAGTGTGCGGCGCGCGGTCGAGCATTACCGCGAACTGCAAGACGTCATATCGCTGTTGGGCGTCGAAGAACTGGGTGCCGACGATCGTCGAATTGTCGGCCGCGCGCGGCGTTTGCAACGCTTCCTCACGCAGCCCTTCACCGTGACTGAAGCGTTCACAGGTGTACCCGGCCGCTCCGTCCCGGTCGCCGATACGCTCGCCGGCTGCAAGGCAATCCTTGCCGGCGCGTGCGACGACTGGCAGGAAAGTTCGCTCTACATGGTCGGTACGCTGGACGAAGCGCGCGAGCGGGAGCAGGCAGCGCAGAAGGCCGAGCCAGCCGATGCGAGCGTTACGCCATGAGCCCCGAGTTGCGCTTAACGATCTCAACACCCGCGAGCATCCTCGTGGATGCCGAAGTCATTCTTGCGCTACGCGCGGAAGACGAGAGCGGCAGCTTCGGCATCCTCCCGGGACATGCCGACTTCCTCACCGTACTGACACCATCGGTGCTGCGCTGGCACGGCGCGGGCAACATCGAGCGTTTTTGCGCGGTGGAAGAAGGCGTGCTGCGCGTGTCGCGGGGGCGCAGCGTCAACATTGCGTGTCGCACAGGCGTGCTCGGCGAGTCGCTCGCAGCGCTGGAAACGCAAATCGCGGCGTCACACGCGAAACGAGTCGATACCGCTCGCCGAGCGCGCGTCGAACAGACCCGAATGCACGCGCAGGCCGTGCGCCAGTTGCTGCGCTACCTGCGCCCGAACCGGGGCGAAGCATGAGCGAACCGGACAAGCCCAACCAACCGGACCCATCCGGGAACAGCGAGCGCATCGCGCGCGCCGCCAGACAAGCCAGTGCACGCGCGCGACGGGCCCACGATGAACCCGAGCCGTCGCTTGGCAGCCGTCTCGGGCAAATCGGCATTCTTGGCTGGTCGATCGTGATCCCGACGTTGGCCGGCCTGGCGATTGGTCACTGGCTCGACCGGCACTTCGGCACCGGCGTGTTC
>NZ_JBAUSA010000979.1:0-2012 GCF_049581465.1 Caballeronia sp.
CTGGGGTTTGGCGTGGTGACGAGCGTGCAGGGACGCGGCGTGGTGCCGGAAGATCACTCGGCCACGCTCGGCGCGTTCAACGTGCAACCTGCCGTGGAGAGCTTCTACAAGACCTGCGACGCCATGCTTGTCGTCGGTTCGCGTCTGCGCGGCAATGAGACGCTCAAGTACAAGCTTGCATTGCCCAAACCGTTGTACCGGATCGATGCCGATGCGTGCGCCGACAACCGGGGCTATCGGAACGAACTGTTCGTGCATGGCGATGCGCTTTCCATCCTCGATGAACTCGCGACGCGCCTCGAAGGCCACTTGAAGATCGATCCGTCATTCGCCGGCGATCTCGCAGCCGCACGGGAAACCGCGACTGGGGATGTGGCTAAAGGCCTTGGCCCGTACAAGCGCCTCGTGGAATCGCTGCAACGGGTGATTGGCCGCGATTACAACTGGGTGCGCGACGTCACGATTTCCAACAGCACGTGGGGCAATCGGCTTCTGAAGGTCTTCGAGCCGCGCTCGGGCGTGCATGCGCTGGGCGGGGGTATCGGGCAGGGGATGCAGATGGCGATCGGTGCTGCGCTGGCGCACTCGACGAAGAAGACGGTGTGTCTCGTCGGTGACGGTGGCTTGATGGTGAACGTGGGCGAACTCGTGACGGCCGTTCAGGAAGACGCGAACGTGATGATCGTGCTGATGAACGACCAGTGCTATGGCGTGATCCGCAACATCCAGGACGCGCAATATGGCGGACGGCGCATGTTCGTGGACCTGCATCAGCCCGACTTCGCGCAGTTCTGCGCCAGCTTCGGCATGACCCACCACCGCATTACCTCGCTGGATCGTGCTGAAGAAATCATCCGGCACGGCTATGAGAAAACCGGCCCGGTGATGATCGAAGTGGACATGGTGTCGGTCGGCTCGTTTGCCACGGCATTCGCGGGTCCGCCGGTCAAGAAGGAAGAGCCGAAGGAGCCCGAATATGCGTGACGCCAACGGCCACACCGTACCCGTCGATGTCGCGATGATCGGTTTCGGCGCGATCGGCTCGGCGGTGTATCGCGCGATGGCGTCCGATCCGATGGTGCGCGTGTCGCACGTGATCGTGCCGTCACGCCATGCGGCCGAGGTGCGCGCGGCGGTCGGTCGGGACGTCGATGTCGTGTCGTGCGTCGATGATCTCAGCCGCCGTCCGCACTTCGCACTGGAATGCGCGGGACACGGGGCGTTGCTCGATCACGTCGTGCCATTGCTCAAGGCGGGGACGGACTGCGCGGTGGCATCGATTGGCGCTTTATCTGACGTGCTGCTGCTCGACGCATTGTCGAGCGCCGCCGACGAAGGGGAGGCCACGCTGACGTTGTTGTCCGGTGCTATCGGCGGCGTGGATGCGCTGGCTGCCGCCCGCGAAGGCGGCCTCGACGAAGTGTTGTATACAGGCCGAAAACCGCCTTCCGGCTGGCTCGGCACGCCTGCGGAAGATTTGTTCGACCTCCTGAGCATGACCGAAGAGCGAGTGATCTTCGAGGGCAGCGCGCGCGATGCGGCGCGTCTCTATCCGAAGAATGCGAATGTCGCAGCGACCATCGCGCTGGCCGGTCTCGGTCTCGACCAGACCATCGTGCGGCTGATTGCCGACCCGAATGTGGAGCGCAACGTGCATCGCATCGTGGCGCGGGGCGCGTTCGGCGAGATGTCGCTGGAAATGTGCGGCAAGCCGCTTCCCGACAATCCCAAGACGTCCGCGCTGACGGCGTTCAGCGCGATCCGCGCTTTGCGCAACCGTGCAGCGCGCTGTGTGATCTGAATGATCCGAAGGACAAACTGATGAACTCTCCCGAAACCAGTCTTCTTGTATCGAGCGACATCCTGATCGGTGGCGAATGGCGCCCGGGTCGCGGCGCGGCTTATGCAAGCCTGTACCCGGCCGACCAGTCGATCAACGCCGAGATCAGCGCCGCCAACGCGGACGACGCGCGCGAGGCCGTCGAAGTGGCCGATGCGGCGTGGCGCAGGTC
>NZ_JBAUSA010000980.1:0-5256 GCF_049581465.1 Caballeronia sp.
CCACGACACCGACCGCGACGCCTGCGGCGGCTGCCCCCGCGGTGGACCAGCCGCCGCAGTTGTAGCACGATGAGCCGTAATTGTTCACCGTGACGGGCGGGTGGTAGGCAGGGTACTGGCCTCCGTAGTAAGCGCTGTGGTATGCGGTGGCGCCTGAAGCGCTCGTGTACGTCGAGTAACCCGATCCCGTTGTGTGGCTTGCCGTAGCCCCGTATGCGCTGGTGGCAGTTGTCCCTTGCCCGTAGGTGTGGGTCGCGCTGCCGCCATAGCGATTGGTCGCGGTTGTCTGATTGGATCCTTCCTGGTGAGTTGCCGTGCCGCCATAGCGGCTGGTTGCAGTCGCGCCCCCACCTGCGGTTTGCGTCAGGCTGCCACCCGCAGCGTCGGTGCGGGTGAAAGACCGCGATCCGGCAGTATGCGACGCAGTACCCCCGTAGGCGTCGGCATGCGACCACGCGCCGGCTGGACCCGCTACGAGGGCCGGGATGACAAGCCCCACCAGATGGATGAAGGCTCGTTTCATGATGGGTCTCCTCATTGAGCCTTGGCCGGCATGGTCTTCGGGGGGGGCTTCATTGCCGTCGTGTCCTCTGCGTCGGGGCGTGCGAAAGCAATGCGTGCCGCACCAGCAGTCTTGGCTGGAACAAACGCATCCGCTGGAATGGCCGTATCCAGTTCCCAGTTGGACAGCTCCAATACATGGCGCAACCGCGCGCGGTCGTTCAGGTAAATGGCATAGACGCGGCGCGGCAGCTTGTCCTGCGCACCGATCCATATCTGCACGAACACATTCCCCGTGACATAGGCCACCATGTCAGTCGTCGTGCCGCCGACCACGCTCGATTGACCGATATAGAAAGCGATCTTGAGTCCGTCAGCGATGTCTTTGTACGGATCCGCGACGATCACGTCGGAAAACGGGAAATAGATCGCGCCGGTGTGATAAGCCGCCTCCAGCGCGGCGTCGATAGTCGGAGGCGCGTCGGCGATGGCGACCAGATTCTCCTGCGGTGAAAATGCCGTCATGGTCTTGCCGTCGTAGTAAAACTCCGAGGCTGGCCCGTCGCCGAGCGTGATGACCTTGAGCTTGTCAGGTCGCTGTAGCGTGACCTCCGACTTGGTCGAATAGACAAGCGGAGGACCGAGACGGCTCGGACTCTCATAGGAGACGACCGCCGTAAAGGACATCGACTTCGCAGCTGAAAGACGGGCGCTCGCCGCCTTAAGGATGTCGATCGCGCGCGGCTCGAGGCCGGGCTGGAACGTCAGCGCGGCAGCCTTCGCCGTCGGCTTGGCCGCTGGTTTCGCCGCATGCTGCGTTTGTTGCGGCTGCTGGGCGTTGCCGCTTGCGGCCAGGAACACGCCGAGCACGACGACGGTTATGCCCCACTTCAATTTCTCGCAGGTCATCGCGGCCTCGGTGAATAAGCCGGTTTAGCGGCGCCCAGTTGCATTCAAGGGATCATGCCGCACTCAAACATCTTGTTGGCAATCGGCGCTGCCACCCTATCGATGAACGCCGCACGCATCTGCGGATCGGTGTGCAGTAATTGCAGGGCCTGCTGCTCTCTCTCGGGCATCGGCTCCCCTTGCTTCGAGGCTCGCTTCTGCCACAACTGCTCGCAACTCGATTGCTGATACTTTTGGATGACCCTGTCGGCCACCCTATCCAGCATCGGAAATTGTTGGCCGATCGCGGCACCCGCCAGCAGCAGCGCCGGCACCATCGCAAACCGCCAGAAACGCTTGTTCATAGGTTTGCCCTCATATCGTTATCAGCCGGTCATCCGCCATAAAAAGTGCCGCGACCAGCGCTTCCGCAAGGATGGCATGGCTCTTGGCCTTCTCCACGCAACTTCCCTCGGAACGCAGGATTAACCGCGTTCGCGCAATATAGAATAGGCGATGAAGATGCCGGCCGATATGAGACCAAGGGCGCATATCGGTACTCCAAGCCGACCTGTAGCATGCTTCATGGACGGGCGGCGGTTGTCATCGTGTGCTTGAAGAAGACGAGCACGAGCTAACCACGTTACGACTCCCGAATGCGACGATCCCTGCCCGCCCCGTTTTGCCGGCTGGCGAGCGCCCGGCCCGGTGTTATGCCGCCGGGCACAAGTCAATAGCAGGAGAATCAGTCCGCGACGCATGCCGGACTTCTCCTTGCGAGCGGAGAAGGAGGGTAAAAGAGTGAGCCACGTCGAGATCGCGTTGATCGTGTTTGCCTGTGTATTTGGCAGCGCGTTGGTTGGCTTGCGTGTGCGCACCATTTTGCCCAGGCACCACCTTAGCGACGAATCAACCGGTGTCCTAAAGCTGGCGGTCGGTCTGATAGCCACGATGGCCGCGTTGGTGCTTGGCCTACTAATTTCGTCGGCGAAGAGTTCATTCGATGCCGTGAACGGCGAGGTCGTGCGCAATGCCGCCAGCATCATCGTCCTCGATCGCGTTCTTGCCGAGTATGGCCCGGAAACGAAGGAGGTCCGTGATCTGCTTAAGCAGAGGGTCGGCATGTTGGTCCAGCTAATAGCTTCTGGCAAGCCTGCGCAGATCGCAGCGCTTCGTGGCATCGAGGCAATCAGGCGGGTGGAAGGCCTTGAACTCAAGTTGGGCGCACTGTCGCCGCGCAGCGACGCGCAACGTCAACTGCAGGCACGTGCCATTCAGATTGTGAATGACGTGGTGGCTGCGCGCCAACTGACGATGCTGCAATCCATGGGCTCGACCCCCGCCCCGTTGCTGATATGCCTGGTGTTTTGGCTCTGCATCATCTTTTGTTCGTTTGGCCTGTTCGCCTCCGCCAACGCTACAGTCATTTTTGGGTTATTTCTGGGTGCGCTGTCCACTTCGTGCGCAATATTGCTGATTCTCGAGATGAACACACCGCTCGACGGGATGATCACTGTCTCGCTCGCGCCTATGCGCGATGCGCTCGCCATGCTCGGTCAGTAGCGGCGAAAGGCGTCACGTACCGCCGTTACCATTTCTCCGTCGACCATGATCCTGTGCCGCCTCCTGACGAACGCGCGTCAGAGTGCCTGGGACTCCTCGAAGTACAACGGCGGCTTCAGGCATGGGAACATTCGGATGCTCGCTGATTTGCCTTTTACATCGAGCGGCTACTATCGGATCTATTTATATCGCCTAGAATCTACCAGGTACCCGGTCGTAAGGATCGGTCGGTCCGTGAGCCGACAGGCGGTGGACCGACACACGTTGGCATCTTAACCTCGTGAGCCGAAGTGAAGTACAGGTAACCATTTCAATAAAAATGGAGCGACCTGAACAACGTACCTGATCGCACCTTGAGCAAGGTGCCCGATCGCGACAGCCAGTTACACGCTCAAGCTGTGCCGCGAGCGACACTGGTCCGCACAAAAGAAAGCCCGGTCCAGACCTCTCCGGAAAAGGCTGGCGCGGGCGGCCTTATTGATTGATGAACTCGACAGGTGTCCTGGTCGCCTTGGTCTTCGCTGAGTTTGCGCGAGCGAACCCCCAGGGTCTGGTGAAACGCTCTCGCGAATTTAAATGTTGCCGATGTCGGCACGGAGGAAATGATGAGTCACATTAGTGCTGCAGTACTGACCGGTTCGCTTGCCATGTTGATCGCTCCCTTAGCCTGGGCTCAGGGCAACACGACAAGTAGTGCACCGGCCGCCGGACATCCCGATCCGATAGTGAGAATGCACCAGCAGGTCGCTGCGGCTAATCGCGTATACGACCAGAAGGTTGCTGCTGCGAAAAAAGTCTACGACCATAAGAAGGCGGAAGCCAAAAAAGAACGCGACGCCGCCATCAGTGTTGCGCACAACGGAGCGGGCCAATAGGAGTTGCGCTTCGCGTTGTGAGGGTCCCTATCCCGCAGGACGAAAAGGGCGCGAAAAAAGTCCCGCGTATCGCGGTCCGCCAAGCGCTGCGGCCGCACGAGTGGCGACCGGAATCGAGCCAAGTGCCGACGGGATAGGCCTGAGCCCGGAAACCAGCAGTCCTATCGAGAGCGCCGCGTGGTCTCTGCACGGCTCCATCCCATTGCGCTTTCCATCGGCACGACGAGGAGAGAGAACGCGTAATAAATCGAGCCCCATGAGACGAGTTGCGCCACTACGAGCGCCCCGGTCGCGATACTGGCACGGCGCTCAGCGTTGTCGTTCGGCTTCACCGTAAGCGGCTCACACGGGCCGTTCGTCCGCGCGCGCCCCTGAGGCATGACGGTGACTCGGACTTGCCCGGTCAGGTAGCGGGTGTCGGCGGACTGGCTGGGTCTCCCTGCCGCCTGTTCACTCTTCGCGGGGCGGGACGATCTGCGCGGTGATCGTCCGGTTCTTCCAGAACAGATTCTGGAGCCGCGGCTGCAAGGTGCGCAGCGCGTGTGGCTCAATGTCGTTGAAGATGACGATCACGGCGGGCCGCGAACCGGTGCCCGGCACACGCTGGATCGTGTCGAAAGACGGAAAGCCGTAACGAATCAGGAGCTCCCTGATCTCGTCCTCGCTTGTATCGTCTGCCACATTTGCCAACCAGAGTTCGGCCATGATGAACCTCTTTTTCGTTGCGGCCCCCAGGCCGTGATATGCAAGCCGCGAGCGAGCGGCGTGGCGCACGCGTCGCTACGCGGACACGCGTACTCAGGTGATCGACGCGTACGTGTGACGCGCGATCATCAGTTCTTCGTTGGTCGGAATCACCCAGGCCGAAGCCTTGCTCGACGCCGTGCTGATGAGCGGCCCGCCGCGCAGATTCGCCTGCTCGTCAAGTTCAATGCCGAGCCACTGCGCGTCGCGCGCAACGCGCTCGCGTATCTCCGCGGAACGCTCGCCAATTCCGGCGGTGAACACCAGTGCGTCGATTCCTCCCAAGGCAGCCGCCACCGACCCGAGTTCGCGCCCGATCCTGTAGACGAACAGATCCACCGCAAAGCCGGCGCGCGGGTCCGCGCTCGCCAGCAGTTCACGCATGTCGCCCGACACGTTCGAGACACCGAGCAGCCCCGACTCCTTGTAGATCAGATTTTCGATCGCGCGCGCGTTCATGCCCAACTCATCGATCAGGTAGAGGATCACGCCCGGGTCGAGACTGCCGCAGCGGGTACCCATCGGTAGTCCGTCGACCGCCGTGAAGCCCATGGTGCTCACCATGCTTTTTCCACCCTTCATCGCGCACAGGCTCGCGCCGTTGCCCAGATGCGCGACAACGGTTCGCCCGGAAGCGGCCTGCGGCGCCAGTTCGCGCAGCGCGCTCGCGATGTATTCGTAGGAC
>NZ_JBAUSA010000981.1:0-2764 GCF_049581465.1 Caballeronia sp.
CGCACCTGACCGGTGCGCTGGCAAAACCGCTATGGCTCATGTTGCCGTTCGCGGCGGACTGGCGCTGGGGTATCGATACCGCTTCGAGCGCCTGGTATCCCAAGGCCCGTTTGTTTCGCCAGGCGCAACCCGGAGCGTGGGAAGACGTTGTCGAGCGCGTGACTGCGGAGATCGCGCGCTTGTGACCGGTGTTTGTGACCGGTGTTATGTAACGTGTCGATCAATCTTGACGGGAATGCAGAATCCGACAACACGAACCGTCGTGTCAAACGTGGCCCTTCCCGCGAATGCGGGCCACGCTATATAAGTCTTTGCGCCCGCTCCATCTGGCTGTGCTCGAAGGCTTGCTCGAAGTCACCCAGCTCCTTGAGCGTCAATCCGATTTCCGGGCTCACAGCTAGTTGCCGCCAGCGGCTCACCGCCGCACACACTTCTCCCAGGACCTTGCGCGCAGCCGCGTCGCCCAGGCCGAAATAGCGGGCTTCAGCCATGAGCATGTCAATATCGGTAATGGGCCCGGTCTGGTCGGAAAGCATGGTCTTGGACTCCCTATCCCGATCGGGAAAGGGGTTCACATCGAAAGCCGGCGCGAGCCGCCACAACCCCTTTTGGACGTGAAGAAAGCCGAGATTATTCAGGTGATCGTCGATATTCGTGATCATCAGATTGAACACAAGCCTGCGCCACAACTGTGCCGTGTCTTCTTCGGGTCGAAATCCCTGGGACCGGATGGCATCGGCCACTTCAACGTACGTCCGCTCTTCCTGGCGGGAAGCCTGGAGCATCGAACTCGCTGACAAATACGGGATTCGGCCATGGTTCGACGCCCGATCGAAACGCGTGATGATGGCAACAGGCGTGCGTTCCAACTCGACAATGCGCGCAGCAGCCGTGTCGATACCGGCCGCCTTCGACAGCATCAGGGCCAGCACCTCGCCCCGTGTCACGCTGCGCTCGTCGTTGATACTTGGAAACTTTCCGATGGCAAGCGTCCCATCGGCGTCGAGCACCGTGCATTTTGGCCGCATACCGCCGAGCGACGTGCCTTTGCCCTGGAGGTACTTAAGGTCGCTCTCGGACTCTTCGCCATTTTCGACCGCGCGGGTGGCTTCGTACATACGCTGGAGTTCGACCAACGGCGGCGTAGCCCGTTGCCCCTTCGCGACCGTCCGATGATAGTTACCCGTTCCGTCCTGCAATCGCAGCGCCCCAATACGGCTGAAGTCATCGACCGCCAGCAGGAAATCGACTTCAGCCAGCGCGCTCAACTGCGGATCCGTCTTTCGGCGCCTCGCGTGCGCCCGCATGATAATGCGCCGCCCCCAGGCGTCGGGCTCCGTGTCCGCCAGGGCGAACGGGAAGACCGAGTCGTCTTTGGTCGGGGCCTTTCGAAACTGGTGATCGGACGTCAGAACCAGCTCCGGAGACACAGGGAAGCGCTCGGCGCTCTTCAACCAACTCGCAGCGTAAGCAAACGCCGTATTTTCGCGGTGCCCTTGTCGTACGTAGGTCAGCGTTCCGACCGGAATTCCAGCCTCCCCAATGCGGACGTCGATCTCAACCTTCATTGCTGTCGCGGGCTTCAAAGCGCCCCCGCCGGGTCGTCATTTTTTTGCTTTTTTGCGCGAACACGCTTGGGCAGTTCAGAGTCCATGAGGGTCAAGCCTATCTCGTCCCGCGCGGTGTCAAGCAAGCCGGTGAGCGCTTCCAGGTCGCCAAGGACGAGTAGTGCCCGCGCTATAAAGTGCACAGGCACGCGTGGGTCACCGGCCTCCATACGCCGGACCGTTGAGAGCGACGCGCCCATGCGCACCGCCATCGATTCCTGACTGATGTGCCGTCGCCGTCTCGCCAAAGTCAGGTCTTGTCCTAACTTCCCGATCGCTCGAATGACTGCAGGGGGCACCGGCAAGGATTTCCCTTTAACGCTCTCACCAGCATGCTTATCTGACTTAACTGTTCTCATGAGAAATATTATAGAGATAAAAGAAAGTCTCGCTCCAATATTTTATAACAGTCCCTATGGGACCGATTAAGCGCGTTAATCGTTCTCATGAGAACTGTTTGAAAGATTTTGGAACAAAAAATCCCGCCAGGATGAGTGGCGGGATTTTTGCATTAGATGACACCGATCTTCAACATGCCGGCGGAAATGGACAGTGAGGTGCCGCAGTACGCCGCTTCAAGCTGTCTTGTACTGATTCCGCGCTTCCGACGACCGATACAGCACCAGCGTCGCGATCAACCCGCAGACGGCCGCGAGGCCCATCCACACCCCCGGCGCGGCCTTGTTGCCGGTCGCGTGAATCAGGTAAGTCGAAATGGCCGGTGTGAATCCGCCGATCGTCGTCGCCAGGCTATACGCCAGCGAAAATCCCGTGGTCCGCACTTCGACTGGCATGACTTCGGTGAGCGCTACGACCATTGCGCCGTTGTAGCTGCCGTACAGGAACGATAACCATAATTCCACGCCGAGCAAGCGCAGGAACGAGGGATCGGCGACCAGCCACTGCACGGCGGGATAAGCCGTGAGGATCGTCAGGATCGTGAAGAACAACAGAACCGGACGACGCCCCACGCGATCGGAAATCGCGCCCGACACCGGCAGCCACACGAGATTCGACAAGCCGATGAACACCGTGACAACCAGCGTATCGACGGACGAAAGCTTCAGCACTTCCTTGCCGAACGTCGGCGTATAGGCCGTGATCATGTAGAAGAAAACGGTGGTGGTGACGGCCATCATCATGCCGCGGATCACCAG
>NZ_JBAUSA010000982.1:0-4860 GCF_049581465.1 Caballeronia sp.
CTTCCACCGGGCACGATATTCAGCAAACAGGGCCCTTCCACGCGACGAGGGACTTGCGCCATCTCGTCCAGCGTCTGTGTCGCCTCGACGAACGCTATGTCGGCCCCCGCCGCCAATGCGGCATTGACCCGCGAAATTGCCTCATCGAGGTCGACGACGGCCCGAGCGTCGGATCGCGCGATGATGACGAAGTCCCGGTTACGGCGCGCTGCGACAGCGGCACGGATCTTGGCTAAGAACTCGTCGCGACTTGTGACCTCTTTTCCGTCCAGGTGGCCGCAGCGCTTGGGCGAGACCTGGTCTTCAATGTGAATTGCGGCGACGCCGCGCGCTTCAAATTCACGTACTGTCCGCGTCACATTGAGTTCGTTGCCATAGCCCGTATCGGCATCGGCAATCAGGGGGACGGTAACCGCGTTTGCAATTAATCCGGCGTTATCGACCATCTCGGTCATTGTGAGCAGGCCGAAGTCGGGATACCCCCGCGCGGCCGATGTTCCGGCGCCAGTCATATAGACGGCGGAGAAGCCAGCCTGCTCAACCAGGCGAGCAGTCAGGCTGTCATACGCACCGGGGACCACGAGCATGCGTGGGCCGTTGACGTGCTGGCGAAGTCGGGCAGATGCGTTCATCGTTGGCTCGGGTTAATGTGAATTCAAGAAGGTCGATCATTCGGTCGCCGCCGGAGGTCCCCATCGGCGACCATTGGCACATTTAGTGTTCGACTGGCAAGTGCCCCGAGTTCCGCCGGGAACGAGATGGCAGCCAGCGCTGTGAACACTTTTCATGCGCTTGCTCCTCGCCGATCCACTCTTTACGGGTCACGCGCCTCATCAGTTGTATTGAGATTACTACAACAAGACAACAAATCAACTAGCGGATTTCCCTAAGGAAAGGAATTTTGGGGCGATGTCGGGAATTCGGGCTGTTCATGCTGGAGAATGTGATGCCCGTGTCGGAAAGGCGATGTCAGCGATAAAACGTCTGCCGGACCGCCGCTCTCGGAACAACGAGCCAGCGTAGGTGAAGCGGTCATCCCGACTTCATGTGGCTATAATTACCGCTGACGATACGAAAAGCACGAGGCGCCGCTAATCCATGAATAGTACCGACGAGTCCACTGTGATGCGTGCCGGGGGCACTTCGCTTCACAGACAAATATTCCTTGTACTGCACGATCAGATTACTCGCGGGACGTATGCGCTCGGAACCGCATTGCCCAACGAGGAGTCGCTCTGCGAGCAATTTGGTGTGTCCCGAGTCACGGTCCGGCGCGCCCTAAGCGATCTGGAGGCACGTGGCCTCGTCCAGCGCAGACATGGCAAGGGCACGTTCGTCATGCACAGTGATTCAAATATGCAACCTGGGTTGACACTGGGCCTATTGGAAGAATTGCGCGAAGTATCGAAGGAGACCGATGTCCAGGTGTTATACGTTCGCTCTGAGGTTCCCCCGGAATCAATTGGCACTCTGCTTCAGCTAGAGACCGGAGAAAAAGCAATCACCGCATTACGGTTGCGCAAGTCCGGTGGTGTGCCACTGATGCTTATTGAAGCGTGGGTTCCACACAGTATTGGCAAGGCTGTCAGTGAAGCCGCCCTAAAGAAAGAAGCGCTTTACGAGATCCTGATTCGTCAAGGCATCGGCTTTGGGCGCATCATTCAGGAGTTCAGCGCAGAGGCGGCCGATGCGACGCGCGCTTCACTTCTGCAGACAAACCTGAGTGCGCCGTTGATCCGAGTGACGCGTTTGCTTCACGACAAACAGGCTCGGCCTGTCGAGTACGTCACTGTGTATCTATCGCCAGAGCGCAGTCGTATCCTGATGGAGGTTCCCAGTGATGCGGTCAACACGTTGAGCGGCGGTCACGCCGTGCATGCGCCGCGTTTTACCAAAGTAAAGAAGCGTCGCCCGTCCCGCTCGTAAGCGATAGTTCGGGCAGTGGTCTCGCTGGTTCTGTCAAGTTGACGGGGGTAGACTACCTGTGTCGCTTAAGAGGAGTTATCCTTATTAAATGACTTTGTCGGCTGCCGCAGTTAGAGTCCAACCCTGCCATGTGGCGAAGCGTTCCTGGAGTACGGCACGATGACATCTCGCGTTCATCTGATGTCTGGGCAACGCGAAGTGCTGCCGGATCGGGCCAAGCATGAGAGAAACGCCTGCGTGCGACGCGCGTCGCGAAAGCGGCACATCTGCCGTTCACGCCTTCGGGTCGGCTGGTGGCTGTTCTCGGCACGGTTGTTCACGCGTGCAGCCGCTTTAACGAAAACGTGCTTCACATGAGCGAGCTCGGGAATGTCAGCCTTCGTCGCCGAATAGCTGCTCAGCTGGTCGGTAACGATCTTGCGCAGCACCCGGGTTGAACACAGCAACCTCCGGAAGAAGCGCTTTGCCGCGGCCTTGTCGCGCCGCTTCTGCACCAGCACGTCGAGCTCAGCACCATGCTCGTCGACCGCTCACCACAACAGATACGGCTCACCGCGAAGCGTCACGAACATCTCGTCCAGATGCCATGCAGTGGCCAGGCTGGGCCTCGCTGCTTTGGTGCACCGGGCGAATTCAGCGCCGAATTTGTCGCACCAGCAGCGGATCGTTTCGTACGTGACCACCACGCCGCGCTCGAGCAACAACTGCTCGACGTCGCGCAGGCTCAGGTTGAATCGGAAATACCGGCGAACCGCAAGGCGCTACTCATGCACATGATAGCGAAAGGGCAGATGAAGAGTGACGGTGGACGGCATCATTCAGTCGTCGAGAAATTCTACGATCTTGAAAAATTAGCATTCCTACCCGTTCTGTCTCGCCTCTTCCTAATTTCCTTACTGCGACCGAACTTCGTACCGGGCAAGCGCCAGGTCACGGACGGGTTGTGTCGCAGTAACGAGTGGGCGGTAGAATTCCGGCGATACAAAGACGCTCATCATTGATCCGATGAAGACGCTGCACCCTGCGCTAGCCAAGGTACTGAAACGCTTGCACGATCCACCGGAGGTGGTATGGATCTGCGTACGATGGCATGTCGCGTACACGGTTAGTTTGCGGCATCTGGAGGAGAGGATGGCTGAGCGCCGCGTTTCGGTCGATCATTCGACTGTGAACCGCTGGGCCATCAAACCGCTGCCGGCACTGGAGAAGGTGTTCCGTCGCCGCAAGCGGCCAGCTCGCATTGGCGCACATCGCACGTCGACCAGGTAATTTTACGAGATCGAAAAAATCGGCCCAGGACTTAGGGCCTCTCTCATCATAGGTCTTCGTGTTGTTGTTGGAGTGAAGTATCCAGATTGGAGCGGGGTTTGTGTGCGCAACGGGTGCGGGAGGTTTGACGGGTGTCAGAATTTCGGCTGGGAAGAAACCGGCCGGTTGGTCGGCATGCCGGTCACGCGCTCACTGACTCCCGTCGAGCCAGACATTCGTAAAAAATGCCGTGTTGTGCGACGTGTCGAAAATCACGTCTCGCACGTTCTTGCGGTATGCGATCAACGAGTAGTTGTCGAACAGCGGAACCAGCGGGACAACTTCGGTCAGACGCTTCTGTGCCTGACTGTAGAGGGTCTTCAGCAATGCGGGGTCAGGGCTTTGTCGCAGTAAGCGACGAGTATCATGTGCCCTGGCAATACGAACTACCGGACGCTTAATGACGACTCTGAAATCAGCCGTTGCACGGGTGCTCAAGCGCTTGCACTATCCGCTCGATGTGATACTGACGTGTGTGCGCTGGTATGTGGCGTATCCGCTGAGCCTTCGACATCTGGAAGAATGATATGAACGCCTCCCACCCGTGAGCGGTGGAAGCAAAGAAGGAAAGTGGACCCCCCACGGGCCGACGGCATCAGAGTGCCCAAGATGGAAGATCATGCAGATCTTCACAGGCAAACCGGAGGGTCCGAAATGAAGCATACGACAGTAGGTGTGGACATTGCAAAGAGCGTGATGCAGATCCATTACATCGACGCGGAGACGGGCGAGATCGTGAACAAGCCGCTCAAGCGTGGAGCGTTTCTCGAGCACTTTGCAAACCGGTCGCCGTGCCTGATCGGCATGGAAGCCTGCGGCGGCTCGCAGCACTGGGCACGCAGGCTGACAGCGATGGGACATCAGGTAAAGCTCATGCCAGCGAAGTTCGTGAAGGCGTTCGTGATGGGCAACAAGAACGATGCAGCTGATGCGCGTGCGATCTGGATGGCCGCGCAGCAGCCGGGCAAGTCTGTCGCGCTGAAGACGGAAACGCAGCAGGCGGTGCTGGGGCTGCACCGGATGCGACAGCAACTGGTGAAGTTCCGCACGATGCGGATCAACAGCCTGCGCGGCCTGCTGACCGAGTACGGCGAAGTGACGGGCAAGGGTCGGGCGGCACTCGACAAGGCGATACCGGGTGTGCTGGAACGGCTGGTCGATCGTCTGCCAACGATCCTGATCGACACGTTGCGCGAGCAGTGGAATGGGCTGATGGAACTGGATAAACAGATTGCCGGAATCGAACGGCGTCTGCAGACGTGGATGAAGGAGGATAAGGCGTGCCGGGCAATCGCTGCGATACCGGGCGTCGGCCTGCTGACAGCGACAGCAGTCGTTGCAACGATGGGAGACGCGAAGGCATTCAGGTCCGGGCGCGAGTTCGCGGCCTGGATCGGACTGGTGCCGGCGCAGACAGGATCCGGTGGCAAGGTCCAGTTGTTGGGGATCAGCAGGCGTGGCGACACGTATCTGCGTACGTTGCTGATTCACGGCGCGCGCAGTGTGCTCTTCCACGCGAAAGATCCGGGGCCATGGATCAAGCAGCTCAAAAAGCGGCGACCACTGAATGTGGTGATTGTGGCGCAGGCCAATAAGACGGCCCGGATGATCTGGGCCATCCTGGCG
>NZ_JBAUSA010000983.1:0-3349 GCF_049581465.1 Caballeronia sp.
TCGGCGCGCAGCCGTATTCGATTGGACCGGTGTCGATTGGCATGCGACAGAACCCGTATGGGTCGCGCATCATGCTCAATCCTAAGCGCGAGCGCATTACGATGGCGGGTGACGACCCGCGTCAACATGCGCAGCATGGCTCGCAGGCTATGCAACGGCGCTCGCCGGTGCGGGAGTTGAATGCCTGACGCTCGGGGGCTTCACGGGCCCCCGCGGACTGATCGGTGATGGCGATGAGGCGAAACGCTATCCGATGTTCTACGTCGCGGCCGTACTGGTGAGCATGGCCGGCAGAACACGGTTACGCTGCGAAATGAGTAAGCCACGGGCTGTGGCCTGCTTTGGCGTGCGTGAGGAAGCAGGCAATGACGAGGTGTGATCGCCAATCTGACGGCACAGCCGCAGAGGGTGCGGTTGACGAGCCGCGGCGTATCGCTGCCTCAAAAGCTGGGTAGGTTGGTGGCCATTGAATCGGCTGCCGCCGACGATTACTCACGCTCACAAGACCGCTTTGAAGGTAGCGAGAGCTCATTGACGCTGGGGCCCTTCGCTTGCCTTCAGTTCAGGTGATGGTGGCTTGGTTGATTTCGTTTGACTTATGGCATGTGAAGACGTCAATGCACGAGCTGGGCAGGCGACTCGGCGCTCGAAGACTTTCGGAGGCCGTGCCTCGCAATCAATCGTACATAAATCTATGTTGTCGTTCGGATAACTACACAAAAACAGTAGGGAGTGCGCCGTCGTGCGGCCGGTGTGCGCGAGCTGCTGCTAGTTGACGTGTTCGGAGGAGTGACGTAGCACTTCAACACTCATGACAGCGGCCCTGTGGCTCGTCGCCTTCCCCCGAGCGTCCCACCAGTTTCAACTATCCGTCAGTTCCTTGAGTACCGCGTAAAACGTCTGGAAGCGGTGTGCGCCGATCTGCCGTTCCCATTCGCGTTCGATCTGGTGCACCGTGGCGCGCTGTAGTTCCGCCACTTTCCAGCCCCTCTCGGTTAGGGAAACAAGGCGCGCAGGCGATCCTCCCATCGCGCCCCTCTGCACATAACCCAGCTCTTCAAGTTGCAGCAGCAGGTAGTTCATCGCCTGCTTGGACATGCCGGCGCGCTGTGCCAAGTCAATGGGGCGCTCGTTCTCGGGAGGAGGAAAACGCAACACCTTGAAATGGGCAGTCTGGATGTCAGCAAAGCCGGCCGAGGCCAATGCCTGGCCTAGGCGCTGTTCCACCTGAGCGAGGCAATAGCGCAGCCGGGCCCCGATGAGCGGATCATCAGGGTTTGGATCGCCGGAAAATCTCCGGGGAGAACGGGATTGACGGTTGGTGCTCATATGGTAAAGTGACTTTACCATAACTCCATGGAGTTTCGCGATGTACTCGATGCGTAACGAACTGATCACCATTGGCTCACTGTCGATGCGGTTCCTGGTCGATGGTCGGGACACTACGGGCCACATGGCGATGGCGGAAATGATCGTCCAGCCGCTTGCCAAAGTCCCGCCCCCTCATCGCCACATCGACGTCGACGAGACGATCCACGTCCTGGAAGGATCGCTGACGTATCGGGTCGACGACTGCGTACGCGTGCTGAACGCGGGCGATCATTGCTTTTCGCCGCGCGGCAGCATTCATCACTTCTCCAATCCCGGTGATGCTCCCGCACGCGCGCTGGTGGTGTTTTCGCCCGCCAACATCGGGCCTGACTATTTTCGCGAGGTGGCCGGCGTGTTGGGTGCTGGCGGCCCACCGAATATGGACATGATGAAGGCTGTGATGAAACGCCATGGGCTCGAACTGGCTTCTTGAGTATTGCAAACGGCCGATCTCGAGCGCCCCGGAGGCGACATGCATGGCTCCGGCAACGCAGTCTTGGCGAATGGTCGAATGACTGCTTTCAGGCAAGGTGATTGCCGATGCGAAGGTCAGCAATGGGGTCGCGTGCTGGCGATCGCAGTCAGGCAGTAGCCGGCCACAAGCGTTACATCTATATTCACGGCTGCCCTGAGATCGAGCCAATGGGGATTGCTGCATCTCACGATTGCATAAGGATGCGTAACGCGGACATCGTGGAGCTATTCGACCTGGTCGAGTCAGGATCGTCCATCCTGATTCAAGAATAAGACGCAACGTAATCAGCACAGTTGCTGCAGCGGCTAGCCTGTACTGCTGTTTGTGATTACGCATGGCACGTCGTGATCAAGAATCCGTTGGCGATTTTGCCGTCGACACGGACCTTCCCAACAACTTTGCAGCATTGAGGTCAATATCCTGCGCTTTCAGGAACTCGGCCTTCGTGCGCCACTTTACCGCGCCATCCGGTAGACCGAACATGAGTAGCTTCTCGTCCGGTTCGTCATAGGTCTCAGGCGCAGTAGCGAAACCCTCCCGTCGCCAGGCTAAGGCAACGAGTGTCTTCTTTCCAGCAGGAGACACCTTGAATACGCGAATCCACGCAGGATGTTCGCCGAGCTCTGACATATTCGTTGTCTCGTCATCTTCTGCTGTGGACGGGCGAGCCCAGCCGATCGCGATGATCCTGATCGTTCGTCCAGCGCGGTCCAATAGTTCCTGTCGCCGGACCTGGTTGCCGAGCAACCGAAATCGTGACGCGGGAACATGGGAGTTCGCCACGAAGTATTCCGCGATCAACCAGTCGCCCCCCGAAGAGACGATCGGAACATCCCGTCGACGATCGTAACGATAGATTCTGGTCAGGTCGTGAAGAACCGATTGCGGAACGGCGGTACCTGGAAATGAATAGCGTGCCGGTTTGAAATCACCGGTCTCCGACGCGATCGAGTTCTCGACGTTCATATCCAGGCCCAACAGCTTTGGCGGCAACGTAATCGAAATCAGTGCATCGCCAGTGGTCCTGGCGACATACGGTGGTCGGGAGGACTCAACCGTCTTGATGGAAGGTTCCGCTCGTGGCAAAGCCGACCCACATGGCGAGATCATGAAAGAGGCAAGAGCGACAGATACCGTCACTGTGAACTGCCTTCGTGTAATCAACTAACCACCTCCCGAATGAATCGCCAATATCGCACCTCTTCGCCGGAGCGACAAACGATGAAAAATTGCACGATGGCCAAGGAAAATTTGCACCTCCAACATGCGAACGACCCTCCCTTGAATGCCCTTCTCACGTTTGAGTCGGCAGCGAGGCGTCTGAGTTTCGCTTCCCGTCCATGTCACCCCCAGCGCCCCCCGTCGAGCGTGACCCAGGCGGCGTTACTGCGGCTGCTGCGCAGCGCCGCATCGATGAACTGCATGCCACGCGCGCCGTCCACCACGTCGGGCAACTGTAGCGATAGCGGGGGAGGCGCGTGCCCATCACGCCGGGCCTGGACC
>NZ_JBAUSA010000984.1:0-1810 GCF_049581465.1 Caballeronia sp.
CCCCCGTGCCACCCATGACCTGCACGCAACGATCGGCAACGCGAAACAGCGCGTCCGCCACGGCAACCTTCGTGATCGAACTTTCCGACGTCCCAAGCGATCCGCCGTCGAGCACGGCCGCGCACCAGTCGATCATCAGCTCGGCTTGCTGCAGGTCGATGACGTTTTCGGCGAGCATGAAGCCCACGCCTTCGTGATCGACGAGCAACTTGCCGAACGCCCGGCGCGTGCAGGCATAACGCGTGGCAATTTCGTGCGCGCGCGTGGCGGCGCCATGCCAGCGCATGCAGTGCGAAAGCCGCGCCGGCGACAATCGAATCTGGGCATACTTAAAGCCTTCGTGCGCCGCACCCAATACCTGTTCATCTGGCACGCGCAATCCTTCAATACGCACCACTGCGTGACCACCGGGCATTGAACTGTCGATCGTATCGAGGATTCGCTCAACGCGGATCGCCGGGTGCGGGAGGTCCACCAGGAACAGGGTGGCCTGCACCCTGGCATCGGCCTCATTGCCTTCGTTGCCTTGATTACTACGGGCCATCACGATACCGACCGACGCACCCACGGCGCCCGTGATGAACGCCTTGGTCCCGTCGATCACCCAATGGTCGCCGTCGCGTCTGGCGCTTGTCTGGAGCATGGAGGGATCGGAGCCCGCGCCGCCCTCCTCTGCAGGCTCGGTCATGAAGAACGCCGAGCGCGCCGTGCCTGAAATCAGGGGCGCGAGAAAGCGTTCTTTCTGCAACGCGCTGCCGATCTTGCCGATCAGATACATGTTGCCCTCGTCGGGTGCGGCGGTGTTCACCGCGACGGGACCCAGTGGTGACAGACCCGAGCACTTCAAGACGGTGGCCGTTTCCAGTTGCGTAAGATGGTCGCCGCCGTCCAAGATATGCGGCGTCAACACGCCCGCCAGGCGCGCCTTGTCGCGTAGTTCGCGCACCAGTTCCTCGCTCGGTCCGTGAGCACCGCAACGCGGATCGCGTTCATAGGGGACTACCACCGTTCGTACAAATTCTTCCACTCGCCGCGCAATCTCGCGAGCGCGTTCCGTCTGCACCACGTCCATGCTGCTCATGTGTCGTCTCTCTCTGTCTCTCTCGATCGGGTGGGCCAAGGTCAGGAATCACTGGCACTACGTATTAACGCTAACTCGAACGTGAACGCGGACTCGAGTCGAACTCCGCCAATCTAGGGGAGTGGTCCGCCAAACCGGGCTAACTCCGGGTTAACTCAAGCGCCCGAATTCTGAATGAGCGACCGCGATGCTACTCTCCGAAGAACCACTTTGGATGATCCCGTGTACGCTCATGCAAACACGTCGGACGGGTCTTTGCCTGCGCTCACCCGCATCCGCTTCCTTGCGGCGGCCACGGTCGTCGTGTCACATTACTCCGAACTCGGTTTGTTTTCTCTTCCAGCGCCGTCCCGCTGCCGCGCTGTTCTTCGTGTTGTCCGGCTTTATCCTGAGCTTCACGTATTGAGACCAACTTGTCGGAGCGCATACGACGCGCTTTGGTGGAGGAGCGAGAGCACGCCGATAGGTACTGAAATATGGCCGTCGAGGCGAAGCGTGTGCGCGGCGCGTGTGCTTGAGGTGGGTGTTCGACTGCCGGTTAAATATTTGGGGCCGAGCTACGTTCGAGCCAGAAACCTGAAATGTGCAACGACGACACTTAGGTATTCGCGGTTTGAACGCGTTTCTTTGCTTCGTTTCTTTGCGCGTTTGCAAAGAAATGAAGTTCCGCCCCGAACAGGGGCTAACAGAAATAAGCAAGAAAATCCGACTTAAGCAGAACGACCACGC
>NZ_JBAUSA010000985.1:0-7225 GCF_049581465.1 Caballeronia sp.
TTCGTCGCGGCTCGTCTCGCCATTGCGGTCGAAGCCGTCGCGCAGGTCGGCGAGGCGCTTCGGATTGGTATCGAAACCAATGGTCCGCCGTTGCAAACCAAACGCGATGGCGACCGGCAAGCCCACGTAGCCCAGGCCGACGACCGAAACGTGGCGCTCATGCATGAGGATGCACGCCCGCACGTTTCATCGCGCCTCGCTCGGCCAGGCTGCTACGGTAGAACTCGATCATTTCGTCCGCCATCGTGTCGACGGAAAAACGCGACCGCGTGATCCGCGAGCCCTCGTTACCCATCCGGCGACGCTCATCCGGTGAATCGATCAGGTGCAGCAACGCGCCGGCGAGCGCGCGGTCGTCGTGCGCGGGGACGAGCAATCCGTTCACTCCGTCTTCGATCACCTCGGGCACGCCGTCCACCGCCGTACCGATTACCGGCAGCCCTGCCGCCATCGCCTCGATAAACGATGTGCCGAGCGCCTCCTGATAGGTCGGCAGTACGAACAGGTCGAAACCGGCCAGTACGTTCGGAATATCACGGCGCAGGCCCAGGAAATGGATATGGCTGGCGAGACCCTGCGCACGCACGCTCGCCTCGATTTCACTGAAGAGAGGACCGTCGCCGGCAAACACGAAATGCAGGTTCGGACGCTGTTCGATCAAAGGGCCGGCCACGCGGATCAAGTCGGCATGGCCCTTTTTCTCACGCAGGATAGCAACCGTGCCGGCAATCACGGCTTCGTCTCCAAGACCCAGCTCGGCGCGCAGCGTGGACCTGCTCACGGGAGGCTGCCGGACGATGCCCGTATAGATAGTGACGACGTCCCTCTGCGGCACGCCCTCGGACACGAGGTATCGCCGGACCCAGTCGCTCACTGCCACCACCTTGTGCGGCAGCCACGTGTAGGTGGCGCGCGACGTAATCGCGAGCGCCAAATGCCGTGTGCGTGCTATCAGCGGCGTGCGGGCGACCCGCGCGGCCGCGCCGCCGAGCAAGCTATCGCGGCCGCTGTGGGTATTTAGCACATCGAAACGACCGTGCTTCAGGATTTTCCGCATGGCGCAAACGGCACTCAGGTCCGCGCCCGAACGCATGGCTACGTGATGGACCGTGAAGCCCTCGCCGGCAAGCCGCTCGCCTAGCCGCGCATGCGGCACGCACACGAGTTCCAGATCATGGCCGCGCTCGCGCAGCGCCAGCATTTCCTTGAACGTGCGATGCTCCTGGCCGCCCCACCCGTTGGACGATTCGCTGTGCAGGATTCTCAGCGGTTTCATTTCGATGGAACTCCGGGTGAAACGAGTGTTGATGGGTGAAGTTGAGGGTCAAGTTGATTCCCGCGTTCGCGCACGGTCGGTTCCCTCAAGCGCGGTCGAGTTCAGGACAAATCGCGTGGCGTGGGCCAAGAGCGAGTTGCCGGCGGTGGCAAAAGCACAGCGCAATAACGCGGGCGGAGCACGGCTAACCGCCCGTCTGGTATAAGCTTCAGCCGCCGCCGAACTCGAACAATCGACGAGGCAGCGACTATAAGCGCTGTACTTGCCGGTAAACCCGTTAGCATCAAATTATCGCAATTCGCGTCACCGACCCAGTTTCTACATGACTCGACCGACACTAGGCATTGCCCTCATCACGTTCAACGCGGCCGCCCGGCTTGCCCAATGCCTGGAAGCGGTCTCTTTCGCCGATGAAATCGTCGTGCTCGACGGCGGCAGCACGGACGCGACCGTTGGAATTGCCGAAGCGCATGGCGCACGGGTCATCGATGCGCCCGACTGGCCGGGCTTCGGCCCGCAGAAGAACCGTGCGCTCGACGCACTCGGCACGGACTGGATACTGTCCATTGATGCCGATGAAGTCGTGTCGCCTGAATTGGCGGTTGCAATTCGCTCGGCGCTTGGGCGTCCCAACGCCGATGTCTACGCGGTAGACCGGTTATCGAATTTTTGTGGGCAATGGGTGTATCACGGCGGCTGGTATCCAGACTGGATTCCGCGTCTTTTCAAGCGCGGCGCAGCGCGTTTCTCCGATGACCTCGTTCACGAAAGGCTCGTACGGTCAAACCCGGACGCGAAGATCGCGCGCCTGAACGGCAAGCTGATGCATTACTCGTATGAGGACTTTGAAGACGTATTGCGCAAGCTCGACGCGTACTCCACGGCCGGTGCACAACAGCGCCAGGCGGCCGGCAAGCGAGGCAGCTTCGGGCTTGCCGTGTCGCGTGGCGCATGGGCGTTCATTCGCACTTATTTTCTGCGACGCGGCTTTCTGGACGGCCGCGCCGGCTTCATGATCGCGGTCTTCAACGCGCAGACGGTGTACTACCGCTTCCTGAAACTCGCGCAGTTGAATCAGCCGCGCTAGCGCGGATGCGTTTCCTCGCACGCATGCACGCGTGCGAGGACAACACATTTAATAAACGATTTCGATCGAGCTTCCTGCGAACTCACCACGCAATGCCGTGATGAGGTCGTCGGTCGGCTTGACGCGCCAGGCGTCGCCGAGCCGCACCTCACCTTCCGCATGCTCGCTTCGATAAACAATGCTCACGTTGAGCCCATTGGGAATATGAACCGGCTGACGTTGAGCGCGCCCGTCGCGGCCGCCGTCCCGCTCTCCTCCCCTGGGACCCCGCGACGGAACCTGAACGGATGGCGCAGCGGGGGCCACTTCGGGCGGCGCGCAATACGCTTGCAAAACCTTTTTCAGGCGCAAGGGGTCGGCATTGCCATTCATTTCCACCTTCACCGCCTGCGCATAACGGCTGCGTGCCCGCTCCAGGTCCATCGCGGCTTCAACCGTAAAACGAATCCCGCCCGTGAACGCGTCGTTGCGCGCCTGCCCCTGGACGACCAGCAACTCGTCTTCCTTGTACAGCCCCTTGTTCGCTTCAAACTGCTCGTTAAACACGGTCACTTCGCACTGCCCCGTGCCGTCGTCGAGATTGACGATCAGCATCTTTCCCCGCTGGGTCATCTGCGTACGCATAGTCGTGATCACACCCGCCACGAGCTTTTCGCGCCCTTCCTTCAGTTCGCCGATTTTCTGGCGCACGAAGCGGCGCACTTCGCCCTTGTAGGCGTCAAAAAGATGACCCGACAAGTAGAAGCCGAGCGCGCTCTTCTCTTCCTGCAAGCGCTTCTTGTCCGACCACATGGCTTCGTCGACGAGATCATGGCCCTGGCTCGGCTCACCGCCCATGTCGAAGAGGCCCGACTGCATGGCGTTGGCGGCGGCCTGGTCGGCAGCTTCCATGGCGAGTGGCACCGACGCAATCAGTTGCGCGCGATTTTCATGCAGGGAATCGAACGCACCCGCGCGAATCAGCGATTCAACCGTGCGGCGATTCACCATGCGACGATCCACACGCATGCAGAAATCGAAGAGATCGGTGAACGGCGACTCCTCGCGCACCCGCAGAATCTCTTCGATAGCGCTCTGCCCGCTGCCCTTGACCGCGCCGAGGCCATAGCGAATGGTCTTTGAGCGCTTGCCGTCCGTCCCGGCGACCGGCTCGAATCGATACGCCGACTGGTTGATACTAGGCGGCAACACCGCCATGCCGTTAGCCAGACAGTCTTCGAAAAGAATCTTGACCTTGTCGGTATCGTCCATGGCAAGCGACATATTCGCTGCCATGAATTCGGCCGGATGATGCGCCTTGAGCCATGCGGTGAAATACGCAAGCAGCGCGTACGCAGCCGCATGCGACTTGTTGAAACCGTAGCCGGCGAACTTTTCCATCAAGTCGAAGATCTCGTCGGCTTTCGCGGCCGTGAGGCCGTTCTGCGCCGCGCCCTGACGGAACAATTCGCGATGCTCCGCCATCTCCTCGGCCTTCTTCTTGCCCATCGCGCGGCGCAGCAAGTCGGCGCCACCGAGCGAATATCCGCCGATGATCTGCGCCATCTGCATCACCTGCTCCTGATAGACCATGATGCCGTAGGTCTCTTTCAGGACGGTCTCGACGCGCGGATCCGGATACTCGACGATTTCACGACCGTGCTTACGCGCGCAAAAGCTGGGTATCAGGTCCATTGGACCCGGTCGATACAACGCGACCAGCGCGATGATGTCCTCGAACCGGTCAGGCTGCGCGTCTTTCAGCATGCCCTGCATGCCGCGGCTTTCAAGCTGGAACACGGCGACCGTGTTGGCCTTCTTGAGAATCTGGAACGAAGCGGGGTCGTCGAGCGGAACCTGGGAGAGATTCCAGTCTTTCTTCGAAGGATCGAGCCGGCGGATATAGCGCTCGGCCCAATCGAGAATGGTCAGCGTGGTGAGGCCCAAGAAGTCGAACTTCACCAGGCCGACTGCTTCCACGTCGTCCTTGTCGTACTGGCTGACTACGCCGCCGTCTTCGCCCTGCGTATAAAGCGGACAGAAATCCGTGAGTTTGCCCGGCGCGATCAACACGCCGCCCGCGTGCATGCCGACGTTGCGCGTAAGCCCCTCCACGCGCTGCGCGAGTTCGAGTAACTGATGCACTTCGTCTTCGTTGTCGAAGCGTTCCTGCAGCGCCGGCTCTTCCTTCATCGCATCCGCGATGGTCACGTGCTTGCCCGGCTTGAACGGAATCAGCTTCGCGATACCGTCGGTGAACATGTAGCCGAGATCGAGTACCCGGCCAATGTCGCGCACGGCTGCCTTGGCCGCCATCGTGCCGAAGGTCGCAATCTGGGACACCGCGTCCGCGCCGTACTTTTGCTTCACATACTGGATGACGCGGTCACGTCCTTCCTGACAGAAGTCGATGTCGAAGTCGGGCATCGACACGCGTTCCGGGTTCAGGAAACGTTCGAAAAGCAGGTTGTATTTGAGCGGATCGAGGTCGGTAATGAAAAGCGCATACGCGACGAGCGACCCCGCACCCGACCCCCGGCCTGGACCGACCGGCACGCCATTGTTCTTCGCCCACATGATGAAGTCGGCAACGATCAGGAAGTAGCCCGGAAAACCCATCTTGATGATCGTGCCGCACTCGAATTCCAGCCGCTTGTAGTACGTCTCGCGTTGCGCCTCGCGGGTGGCTTCGTGGGGGTAAAGCTGAGCGAGCCGGACCTCCAGCCCTTCTTTGGACAACTGCACGAGATAGTCGTCGAGCGACATGCCGTCGGGCGTTGGAAAGAGCGGCAACTTGGGCTTGCCAAGCTCCAGTTTCAGATTGCAGCGCTTTGCAATTTCCACCGTGTTCGCGAGCGCGGAGGGAATGTCGGCAAACAGCGCGCACATCTCTTCTTGCGTCCGGAAATACTGGTCGGTGGTAAAACGCCTCTGACGTCGCGGATTCCCAAGGATATCGCCCTCGGAAATACACACGCGCGCTTCGTGCGCGGTGAAATCGTCCGGGGTCATGTATTGCATGGGATGGGTCGCGACCACCGGCAACTTAAGCTTCGCGGCAAGCGCGACAGCCTGCTGGATATAAGTCTCCCCACCGGGCAGACCCGCGCGTTGCAACTCGATATAAAACGCGTCCGGAAACAGCTTGGCCCAGCGCTCGGCGTTGCGTTGAGCGGCCTGATCATTGCCTGCAGTGAACGCCATGCCGATGTCGCCGTACTGCGCGCCCGAAAGCGCCAGCAAGCCCTCCGCCAGACCCTCTTCAAGCCATTGCACGTCGACTTCGGCCCGCCCTCGATACTGGTTCGTGAGCCACGCCTTGGAAAGCAGTTCGCAGAGGTTGAGATAGCCCCGATGGTTTTTCACCAGCAAAAGCAGCCGCGCGGGCTTGTCGCGGTCAGCCGGGTTGGTGATCCACACGTCGCAACCGGCGATGGGCTTGACGCCCTTGCCGCGCGCTTCCTTATAGAACCGGACGAGGCCGAACGCATTGCCGAGATCGGTTAGCGCGAGCGCGCCCTGACCGTCCTTGGCAGCGGCCTTGACGACGTCGTCAATGCGCACGATGCCGTCGGCAATCGAGAATTCGGAGTGAACACGAAGATGGACAAAGCGGGGATCTGACATGACCGATATTGTACAGGTGACTATTCAATGAATTCGTTCGACGCGGTCGCGTTAGCCATCTGGCCAGGGCTTGTGATGCAGCAAAAAAAGGTGCCGCATCGCTAGCGATCGCTGGCCATTCGGTCGAATCGGATACGCCCGATGTTTGCGGGATAATACGCACTCGGGGAATCGCCTCGGGCGCGCCGCGAATGCGCTATTCCATCCGGAATCGCCCGCTTTCCAGCACTTTTTAGAGCATTTGCACCATGAGCATCGTCAATCTTTCCGCATATAAATTCGTGACCGTCGACAACGGCGCCGAGTGGCGCCCACACATGATCGAGCATTGCCGCGCGCTCGGCCTGCGCGGCACGATCCTTCTCGCTCCCGAGGGCATCAACCTGTTCGTCGCGGGCGAGCCGGAGCCAATTGCCTCGTTCATCGAATACCTGCGTTCCGATCCCCTTTTTGAAGGCAAGTTCACCGATCTGCAGTTCAAGGAAAGCGTCTCGGAAACGCAGCCGTTCGGCAAGATGCTCGTGAAGCTCAAGCGTGAAATCATCACCATGAAGAAGCCCGCTATCCGGCCAGAACTGGGCCGCGCGCCGTCAGTTGCGGCTGCTACGCTCAAAGGCTGGCTGGATCGCGGACACGACGACGAAGGGCGTCCCGTCGTGATGCTGGATACGCGCAATGCGTTCGAAGTGGATGTCGGAACCTTCGATCAGGCGCTCGATTACCGCATCGCCTCATTCAGCGAATTTCCGGGCGTGATCGAGGAACGCCGCGCGGATCTGGAAGGCAAGACAATCGTGTCGTTCTGCACCGGCGGCATTCGGTGCGAGAAAGCAGCCATCCACATGAAGGAAGTGGGCATTGACCATGTCTATCAGCTCGAGGGCGGCATCCTCAAGTACTTTGAGGAAGTAGGCGGCGCACATTACACCGGCGACTGCTTTGTGTTCGACGAACGGACCGCACTGAACGCGGCCCTTGAACCCGCCGCCCCAGTGGAATCCGCCGAATGTTACGCCGCCGCGAGCGCCGAAGATCAGAAGTCGTTCATCGAGCCAGATGAGCAACTACCGGTTGCGCGACTCGAGGCCCACAACAACGCGCCGCGCGACACCGCGCGCTAAGCAAGTTCAACGCGCGCCCCGGATGAATCCGAACCGCCGTTATCGCGGACGCTTTGCACCCTCGCCCACCGGCCCGCTTCATTTCGGCTCGCTGGTCAGTGCGCTTGCCAGCTTCCTTGACGCACGCGCTCACGA
>NZ_JBAUSA010000986.1:0-3475 GCF_049581465.1 Caballeronia sp.
GTCCTACCCAGTCCGCCAACCAGCCGGCCGCTGGGCATGCTGGCGGGTCCGATTGCAGTGCGCAAAAGGATAAGCACGCCGAGCTTGCCGGAGCAGCAAAACATTTTCTTAGCGTTAACTCAACCTCCGCGTTTGCTCGGCCTAACGTAGTTATAGGAGACCCGCGTGGAAGCTAATAAGGGTCAAAAGCGCTAGCGGCCCAGCCTGAATGTTTATGTCGGCTCGGCCCACGAACTACATCGACCACGTCTGCTTCGTATCAGAAGCGGCAGCCTTATGTCGGCTGGAAGGACTTACTCAACGCTTGGCTTACCGACTCGGCAATCGGCGAGCGGCTGGTTCGGCAAGGGTCCGTCGCCGCCGCTTCACCCGGCTCGAAAGGTCGCGATTAGCGGTAAGTGAAGTCCCGCTTGCTTTGCCCAACTTCTATAATGTATCCATCCGGATCGCGAATGTAGCATCGCGTCTCACCGTACTTGTCCTTTGGCTCTGTGATAAACTGGGCTCCTCGTTTTCGCCATAGTTCATAGCACGCCTGAATATCTGCAACGCGAATATTCATAAAGCTGCTGACTGAACCTGGGTCTTGGGGGACATTGAGCGTTATTGATGGTTTGTCAGGTGTCGGACCGCCCCCGACGTTGACAATGAGCCACGCGTTCGCGATCTGGATAAACACAGCCCCGCCGCTGCTATCACCTCTGCTCAGAATGCGACCTCCGAAGACCGTTTCGTAAAATCGAGCGGATCGTTCGATGTCGGCGACGGTGATAAAGTGGGCGACGGTAATTCCATCTTGCGGCGGCATCCGGTAGCTTTTCTGCTCGCCTTGTACTTGGTTCATAGAAGACTCCAAACGTTGCAAAGCCGATTAACGGTAAGCGATGGAATTCACGATTTCAATTGAACGTAGCAGTCATGGAACGATACGAAGGTTTGTTGCGCTCGTCCTGAAAGCCAACCATTTCCGCCATGGGTCATTGGCAGAGTTGTCTTTCTATCATCAGTCGTCACAACTCCCTGACCTGCCGCCATCTTGTTTTGAATTGCTGGAACCTTCCGTCCAGACTGAGGTAAGTAGCGATTGCTGCCAAACAGAGGGCAATACCGATCCAGAAAATTTCATTCAATCACTTCGTCGGCAACGCGGACCTTTGTTCGCGAACGGCTGTGGCCGGGTGGCAGTCGCCGCTCTATTTGCTTGCTTGTATTGTCGGCGTCGCGGTCGCACCAGCTCGCGCGAGCGCCGCGCGACTGATCTTGTTTATACCATCGTTGCGAACGGCGTTTCTGCGCCCGAAATCGATGTTCATCAAGACGCCCATGCCAACCACCCCGACGATCAGGGCCAGCACTACCGGCAACGGAGAGCTACCAGGCTGCATCCAAACGTCCTACATCGATGTTTCTGGAATGCGACTCTTCCGGTCTTTCCCTTACTTTGCCTACACGGTAGCGCCCGGCACTCCCATGAAACCATCATATTGAGGTGTAGTTCGCATATGCTTTGGTCTATTTCGGCTGAACAATTTATCCGCACGCGTGGCGCTCGCTGAGAATCGTCTGCCCAAGACGGCGACACCATCGCCAGCCCATTGTGCGCCCACTTCCGCCGGTTTCGCGCAGACCCAATCTCCGGCCTTGTATCATCCGCGTTAGTTTTGGAGATTTTGATTGCTAGGTTGCCGTGCGCGGCGTCTCGGAACAAAGCAGCTCGATTAAGTGCACTAACGGTCAGCCCATTGCTCGTCGGGCGATGCCGCCCTGCGAGTGCATTAAGAATGTCGCGAGCTCCATCGTGTTGCCGCAAATTTCGAGACAGCGGCGGAAAATGCCTGCGGCGAACCGGCAACCAGATCCTGCCATTCAAGCGCGAAGCCGGGCACAGTCCGCCTCTGCCCATTGGGCGCTGGTTTTCAAGCGGCGAGGTGCGCGCCAGTATCGTCAACCGGCTGCTGCATCGCCGCTAGCGTCAAGAACAGGGAATCCTCCGGAAAATCTCTGAGCGTACATTTCCCGCCGTTTGCTTGGCCGTTTAGCGGAAGTCGAACGACCTACCCCTTGATCGCGCGGGCAGTGTGGCGCCGCTTGATACGGCCGAAAACCATTTTCAAGAATGCAGGCCAGGTTTGTTGTTTGCGGCTTCGCTAAGACGCTCTAATCCCGCCACCGCAGCGGCCGACGAAAACGGAAGACTCTGGATGATGAGGATCGCACCAAACAAATCGATGCCCAAAAGCCGATAAATATTGGTCACAAAAACGGTGACGCCACCCGCAACCAGCAGCAAACCAAGCACCGCTTCGGGCACCGCCGCAAAGCGCGCATCAGCAATGCCGCTCCCGCCCTTGCGAGTGCGATGGAAGTAGGTTTCTCGCCCTGGAAACGCAGCTTTAAAGGCAGCGCTCGCGATCGTCCACTGCACCGACATGAACACCACCATGGCACCAAGCATCTGCCCGTACGGAACTGCAACGCGTGTCCGGTATGCGCTAACGAAATGGAGCAGCGAGACCAGGAAGGCCGCAATACTCGGCAGCAGCAAGAGCGGATCCGGGATGGCGACAACCTGGAGCACGACAAAGGGCACCCAGATCAGATTAAGCAGCGCGGCCGCGACGGCAACGATTTCGGACCCGAACCAACTGAGCCAGCCGAACGCAAATTCGCGTTTCTGATTGTGGTCGAGCAGGCTCCGGCCTGGAAGGAACCGCCGCCAGTGCTTCTTCACGATTTGCACGGCGCCGCCGGCCCATCGCGCCCGTTGGGTCTTGAAAGCCAGATAGTCTTGCGGCAGCAATCCCCATCCGTAGCGGCGGTTGGTGTAGTCGGCGCGCCACCCCAGTTCCAGGATCGTCAATCCGAGGTCGCTGTCTTCGCAAATCGTGTCGCTTGACCAGCCACCTGCAGCGTCCATTGCGGTACGGCGGATCAGGCACATCGTCCCGTGGACGATGATGGCGTTCACCTCGTTGCGTTCGACCATCCCGATGTCAAAAAATCCCGCATATTCGGCGTTCATGGCGGCGTGGATCGAACTGCGGCAGCCGTCGCGATGATCCTGCGGCGCCTGGATCAATCCGACCTCCGGGTCCGCAAAGCGAGGAACTAGATCCCTAAGCCAGCGCGGATCAACCACGTAGTCGGCGTCGATGACTCCGATGACCTCGGCATCACCTGCGGTCTGCGTCATCGCGACCCGCAGTGCCGCAGCCTTGAATCCTTCGAGATTCTGGACACACACAAACTTGAAGCGCGGCCCAAGCTCGCGGCAGCGCTTCTCGATCGGCTCCCAGAATGCCGGATCCGGCGTGTTATTGATGACGACCACGCACTCAAAATCCGGATAGTCGAGCCGCGCGACCGAGTCGATGGTACGCAACAGCATTTCCGGGGGCTCCCGATAGGCCGGGATATGAATCGAGACTTTGGGAAAGCGCGCCCCCAATACCGGCGATAACAGATTCAGCAGCCG
>NZ_JBAUSA010000987.1:0-1643 GCF_049581465.1 Caballeronia sp.
GGTTTGTTGCCGGCGATCACGCCCGGCGCCGACTCGCCGGGCACCGTGCCATCGGGCCGCACGATCACCACGTCGTCGCCCAGTTTGGGCGCCGCCTGCTCGGGCATGTCGAAGAGCGCGTGATCGACGGCGAACTTGCCGTTGATGTCCATCGCCCCCAGGTGGCCGCCGTTGGCCACGGTCGCGCTGCCCGAAAGCGACAGTTTGCGGTCCGGCGATGCAAACACTTCAAGCTTGTCGGCCACGATGCTCGCGGTCAGGTCGGGTTCTGCGCCGTCGAGGCGCACCTGGCCGGTGGCGCGCAGCGTTCCGCTGGCGCCGTGGAACTCGACCTGCTGGAAGTCGACCAGATTCTGCGACAGCGCAATCCGGATCACCCCATCTTTCAACTGGAGGCCCTGGTCGACCATGGTGGCCGACAAGCCATCGCCCAGCAGCGACCCCGTCAGGTTGGGCTTGGCCACCGTGCCGCCGAGCGCGAGCTTCAGCGCGAGATGGCCGTCGAGCATATAACTCGGACCGAACAGGCCGCCGGTCGTCTTCAGCGACGGCACATTGGCGTTGATGTTGCCCGACACTGCCGCCTCATCATTGACGCCAAGTACACCGTCGTTCATCGCGAGCGTGGTGTGGGCGTCCGCATCGATCACGCCAATCCGGCTCGCCTGCGCATGCACGGTCGCGTTCAGGCGATTGCCCTCGCTGAAGTCGGCACGAGCCGACAGATCGCTAATCCCCAACGAGGCGAGGCCATTGCCAATTTCGACGGTCACGTCGCCACCACGGCGCTTCAACTGGACGTGGCCGGTTGCCGTGTTACCGAGCGCAAAGTCCCAGTCGCCGTCGAACACCAGATCGGTTTTCACCGGCGGCGGCTCACCGGTGAACTCCTGACGGAGCTCCATCAGGCGCGTCACCGAGACGCTGGTCAACGAGCCGGTCGACTGGATCCGTCCGTGGTCGAGCGCGAACGACTTCAGATCCAGCACCGCGCCTTCCAGCGTGAGGCGTGTTGCGCCGAGCGTCACGTGGTTCGGCGCGGCGCTGACGGTGAGTGGTGCTTCGAGATTGATCGCGGGCGTGCCGCGATTCTGCAACTGCGTGACCGTGCCGTCCCAGCGCGTGCCCGCAGGGGTGTCGGAGAGCCGGCCGTTGGCGGCGAGAGCCAGGTCGAGCGGCCGCTCATACAGTGTGCCGAGGGCGTGGGCTTCCAGCGTATGCCGTGCGCGTGTGCCGTTCAGGCGCGCACTTACGGTCGACAGTTCGACGCCGTTGGTGCTCAGGTTGCGCGCGTCGGTCGTGAAGACCAGCGCGCCGTCCATGCCGTCGCGCAATTCGGCATGGCCTTCAGCGTGACCCAGACGGTTCGCGCCAAACACGACGCTGTCGGCTTTGTAGTTCAGTGTCACGTTCGGATGCGCGAACGAGCCGGTCACGTCACCGTCAGCGGCCATTTGACCCGCTAGTCCGAAGCCCAGGCGCTCAAGTTGCGGTGCATCGGCATGAAACCGCAGCCGGTCGCCTGGCGCGCCGAAGCTGCCTTGCAGATCGACCTGGTTGCCCGCCACCGACAGCGTGGCCCGGCTCGGCAGAATCCGCGAGCCCGCCAGTTGGATCAGGCCGCTGCCCGTTAGCGGCAGGTC
>NZ_JBAUSA010000988.1:0-3432 GCF_049581465.1 Caballeronia sp.
AGGTAGCGCAGGCGGTCGCTACCGTCAGTAGCCGCGCCGTAGATGACCTGCGCAACTTCTTCCGAGCTGATCGTGCGTGCTGCGGAGGGGTTCGCGAACGCTTCGTTTGCGCGACAAAATCGCGCTCGCCTTTCCAACTCCCGACGAAGCGCCGGTGATCAGAATTGTCTTGCTCATTTCTCGTCCCCACGCGTGAATCACGTGCGCACAAGGTAACAAGTCGCGGTTGATGAGACAATCTGCACAACATCGCAGAGGTAGATGGAGGAAATCGAACAATGAACAAAACAGCGCTCTACAAACTGACGTCGGTTGCAACGGTCGCGGTGCATCGCAGCTTTCGCGGTGCTGCCAAGGAACTCGGCATGTCGCCGTCAGCGCTGAGTCACGCCGTTGCCGCGCTTGAGCAGCGCAAGGCATGCAGCTGTTTCACCAAACGACAGTGTAACGGCTGCATGTGGAAGACCAGCGAATACGACCGCCGCGCACCGGTAAGAGTCAATAGCCGTATATGAGCAATCAAAGGAGAAAGGAAAGTGTTGAAGATCAATGCGGACCGGCTGCTGAACGATCTCAAGCAGCTTCGAAGTTTCGGAGCCGCAAGTCCAGGCGTCGTGAGATTGGCTCTCTCGCCGATTGATATGGAGTCGCGTAGGTGGCTTGCCGATCGCATGAGCGACGCGGGACTGGATGCCGTCGTTGATGGCGTCGGGACGGTCTTCGGCCGCTCCCGCAAAAGCGGGGCAGCGCTTCTGATCGGCTCTCATACCGACACGCAGCCAACAGGGGGCTGGCTAGATGGCGCCATGGGGGTCATCTACGGGCTGGAAATTGCTCGCGCGCTTGCCGAAAGCAAAGAGACTAGCCATCTGGCGGTCGACGTGGCGTCGTGGAGCGACGAAGAGGGCACCTTTGCCGGGTTCCTCGGCAGCCGCAGCTTCATCGGAGAACCCGTGAACGAAACGATTGCTCGCGCAAGAAACCGGGAAGGGCAATGGCTCAAAGATGCGCTGGAAACCGCCGGGCTGACGGGAGCACCGCGTGTGCGTCTTGAGAGGGGGCGGCATGTTGCTTATATGGAGCCGCATATCGAGCAGGGCGGACGGTTAGAGGCCACGGGGAAATCCATTGGCGTGGTCACCGCCATCGTCGGCATTCGCGAGTTGCGCGTGCGGTTCACAGGCCAGCGCAATCACGCCGGCACCACGCCCATGTCGATCAGACGCGACGCCGGCGCGGCTCTTGTCGGCTTCATCGCGAGGATGAATGAAGCGTTCCAGCAATTGGTCGCTTCGGACACGGTCTGGACGGTCGGCCGAATCGACCTTGACCCCGGCTCGCTAAGCGTCGTTCCGGGCCAGGCTGACATGTATCTTCAGTTCCGCGATGCGAATGCAGCAAGGCTGCTGGCAATGGAGCAAAAACTAGCGGAGCTGGTCCGGGATTTCAATTCGGAAGGCGGCGTAGGCGCCGCGTTGGCGACCTTGCATGAGCCCGAGGAACCAGTGACCATGGACAAGGCCCTGCAGGAACATCTCGCGAACGCATCGGAGGCAGCGGCGCCCGGGCAGTGGGTACGCATGCCGAGCGGGGCCTCTCACGATGCGCAACTCATCGCCCGCCACATACCGGCCTGCATGCTGTTCGTACCCAGCATCGGCGGCGTCAGCCACGACTTCATCGAGGATACGGCCGAGGAGCATATCGTCCTCGGCTGCCAGGTCGCCGCGACGGCCGCGGTCGCCATCCTGCAAGAGATGACGGCAAGGCGCTCCTGACCGGGATGGCAACAGTCGAGGTGGCATCCGCCTCGCGATCCATCTGGATGAGTTTGTCGATCAGGACATTTCCGGTTGTTCTAAAATCGCCTTGAATCTGAGCGCCGGCGATGCAAATACGCCTGACCGTAAGGACGCCTGTCAGTGAAATGAGGGAACTACAGCTCAATGGCGCGACCCGGTCTTTGAACGTTAGCGGATCGCTCGTCTGATCAAAATGCCGGGTGCAAGCCGGTGACCTGGCTGCTAAGGTCTTGCTTGCGATATCGATCGCCGACGCGACTCTTTTTTCAAAGCTTCACATCTTGAGTTGATTTACATAAATCCATTTTATCGAGTTGTTTCAGGATTCCTGATTTCCAATAGAAGAAACTCGATTTAGAGGCCGAGCTTCCCCGGTCGCCGATCAATACGCAACGTTCTCCTCCAGTTCGATCTCCGCCGCCGCCGATTCTGTGTCAACCATGGCTGGCCGGAAATTGTCGGCGATAAAAGTGTCGATTCTTGAGTGTTGCGTCGAACGCGACGTTACGGCGAGATGCTAAGTTGAGTGAACCAAGAGGTCTGACCGTAAGCCAGCTCGATTTAATGCGCCTCGACATCGTCGGGCTGACGCGACCAGACTTGCTCGGGTTCGTCGGCTCTCTGAACTACGCGGGACTCAGGCCTTTACGCCATTGAGGTGCAGGCGTGAAGTTCAGAGGGCTCGAACAAATCTCCCCGGTCCGCTGTATCAACACTGCGCGCGCGACATTACGTCCCGCCAGTTCGTACTTAGCCGACATTAGGTTTAACATTGCTGCTGGATCAAAGCGGATATTCGCGCTCTTTTTCATGACTAGGCACGGGTGGATGCGGGGGAGCGATCAGTGACTCTCGCCTGATCGCCAATCTTGAAATATTTTGCCTATGCTTAGGCGCACATCGACATGAACAAGAAACGTCCGCCTGCCAAGGAGATCTCGAGGGACGCCGTCGTGAAGGAATGTGACGCGATCTTAAGAATATCGGTCATCGTTGCGGTGCTAGGCACCGCACTTTACTGGGGATTGTTAGATGCATTGGCGCCGTCATTTGCGCAAGCGGTCGACGGCTTTGAGATCGGTGGCTTTCTAATGGCATTCGGTTTGCTTGGGGCTGTCGCTGCGGCCGCCCTTCGGACTGTAGCAGCCGATAGTTAGCTAGCGAATCCGAAGGTCTGCTGCGCGATCTTCCATCTACCGAGTGACCAACGCCTTCACCTTCCGTGACCACCGTCGCCAGCGCGTTTTTGTACATCAATGCAGTTGCGGGTCAGCCATTGCACGTTTCCGCAAATAGCCTCGAAAACGACTTGGGGCGGCCTTGGTCAAAAATGCGTCGACCGAGTTGTTCGAGCAGTTCTTCATCTGACCTGGCGTGGACAACGTCATCAAACCTGAACCCTCCGTCGAACTCCTGCGGGAAGCCAATGGTTTGCGGGGCAAGCATATCGAGTCCAGCACCCCCGCAATGCTTAAAGTGGCTGCTATGAAGCCAGTGAACCTGCTTCATCACGTCCTGCGCGCGGTGATGTTTGACCGGCCGGAGCGCCTTGTGCGGTGGAGATTTTGGCAGGTGCGGAAAAAAATATACCCTCATCCTGGATAAAAAATGAAGGGGCGGATAGTAGGGG
>NZ_JBAUSA010000989.1:0-9697 GCF_049581465.1 Caballeronia sp.
GGATGGTTCCGCGCGACCTTCGCCGGCACCTCGCGATCAGGCCCCCAGCGAGGTCCGCTTCGAGGTCCGCATTCGGGGACAAGCAAGCGCATCAACACCCTGAAAAGCGCACCTATTGTACCCGAGCGGGCTTATCGCGACGCCGGACGCAGGCCGCCGATACGGCCTCCCGTGCGCTTGATCTATGCGAGCACGTCCGGGGTTTATGGCGATTGCGGCGGGGCGTGGATCGATGAAACGCGGCCGGTGCATCCTGACAACGCGCGGGCGAAGCGGCGGGTATCGGCGGAAACGCAACTGCGCCGTGCCGCGCAACGCGGCATGCTAAACGTATCCATACTGCGCATTCCCGGCATCTACGCGGCCAATCGACTGCCGCTTGCCCGCCTGGAAAAGGGCACACCCGCGCTCGCGCCCGCCGACGATGTGTTCACAAACCACATCCACGCCGACGACCTCGCGGCCATCCTCGTGGTGGCGATCCGGCGTGCAAAGGCGCAACGCGTGATACACGCATCGGACGAAAGTGAAATGCGGATGGGTGAGTATTTCGACCGTATCGCCGATGCATTCAACCTGCCGCGCGCGCCACGAGTCTCTCGCGAGCAAGCCGAAGCGCAACTCGACCCCATGATGCTGTCGTTCATGCGCGAGTCCCGGCGCTTGCATAATCGGCGACTACGCGAGGAATTGCGCTACACGCTGCGCTATCCGACGATCGACGCGTTTATCCACACGATCCGCGCGGTCACATGAGCGCGGGAAACGTTTCGAACAGGATGAAGCACAACAGGGCGCCGACCAGGACCCCGATCAGGTTCGGTTGATAGCGGTGGCGCCGGTGCATGATGACAACCAAGGCCACGATGAACAGCCCGCTCGCGATCACGAAGGCGATCATTGCAATGGGCATCTGAGCGGCCATGGTGGGCCTCCCCGGTTCTTTTGACAGTGGTTACCTCAGTATAGGTTTACGTCCGATCAAAGGCATGCTGCGATGCGGCACACCGGGTTTGCGGAATCGAAACGATCGATGGGTGCCAATCATCCCGCCACGTCCGGGAGCGCCGTCGACGCTGCCGTTGTCTGCGTTACCTCGACGTGACCCGGGCGTTGCTTGCGACTGGTCAGCTTTCCTTGAGCCGCATGAGGTCCGCTTCGTCGAGCCAGCGCCATTGACCTTCGGCGAGATCATCCGGCAGGGCATACCCGCCGATACGTTCCCGATACAGCTTTTCCACGCGATTTCCCGACGCCGCGACCATCCGCTTGACCTGGTGATACTTGCCTTCGAGCACCGTTAGTTCGAGCACATGGTCGTCGCGCGGGATGGCACTGACGGCCGCGATGGGTTGCGGTTCGCCGTGCAGCAAGACGCCGTTGCGAAGAGCGTCGAGTTGCGCGGTATCGAGCGGATGGCGCGTGGTCGCGAGATAGACCTTCGGCACCTTGCGTTTCGGCGATGTGAACGAGTGGACGAATGCGCCGTCATCGGAGAGAAGCAGCAGGCCGGTGGTGTCCTGGTCGAGCCGGCCGACACATTGCACGCCGCGCTCGGTCAACTGCGGCGGGAGCAGGTCAAAGACGCTCAAGTGGTGCTGCGGATCGCGTGAACACTCGTAGCCTGGCGGCTTGTTCATCACGAGATACGCCTTCTCGTGATACTTCCAGCGCACGCCATCGATTTCGAACTCGAACTCAAGCGCAGCCGGCGCGGCGGTTGCGAAGACCGCGGACGGATTGGTGCATGGGATGCCCGCGATCGTCACGCGTGCATCCGCGATCAGCGCGCGGCATTGCCGGCGTGAGCCGAAGCCCTGCGTGAAGAGAATGCGTTCGAGATCCATCGGGGCGGTGAAAGCGATTAGGGCGGTCATTTTAACAACCCCGTTCACCCAGCAGAACCGCCCGCTCCAGTCCAGCGGCGCCTGAAGCTCGTTACGACCAATTTACGACACAAAAAACTGAAATCGTTGAAACATTGATCATTTCGAACAACAATGACGTGCCTTAACGCGTGCTGTAACTATTTATTACCATTCGAAGGAAATCCATCAATGAAGATGTTCTCGCAAGTTGCTTTGGTCAGTGCACTGGCTCTCACATTCGCCGGATCGGCGATGGCTCAATCCGCTAGCGGCGCAGCTGCCGACAGCGCAGCATCTGCAGTGAAAAAGCCGCACCACCACAAGGGTACGACGCTGCATCAGCAAGACAAGGCGTCGCACCTGAAGGGCGCCTCGGCGGCCGCAGCGGCATCTTCACTGGGCACGGACGACAAGGGCGCGAAGCACTAAGTCGCAACGAGCGGCAAGGAGCAGCGCGACTAGGTGCATTTGTCCCAGGACTCGCACCTGCGTTACGTGAAAATGCGGGGACGTGCTTTAAGCGCGTCCCCGCATTGTTTTTGTGTCACCGTAATCAGGTCTTTCCAGGTCGTCGGCGGCTTGCCATGTGTGCCCGCTCTGACAAGCCGCGTGAACGCGCTTCGCCCATGACAAGCGTCCTCGCGTCGGGCGCTTTTTATCACCCGCCGCCGCACGATCGCGACGGCGCTTCCAGACTCACTCTTCGCTCGGCGTCGTTTTCTTGGCTCGCCTGGGACGGGAGGCCGTCTTGCGCGGCGTCTTCGCGGCGGGAGCATCGGCGGTCGCATCGGGCACATCGGCCGCGTCGGAAGGTTCCGGCTGATCAACGATTGCGATTGGTTCGAAAAGCGCGGGTTCCTCCGCACGGGTCGCGGAACCTTCCACTACCGCCTTCTTCGCAGCGACCTGGCGGCCGCGCCGCGCGGTTCCGCCTCGTTTGGGCTTTTGCTGTTGACGGGCCTCAAAAGCCTCCAGCTCTTCGCGCGCTTCCTGCTCTTCGCTGATTGGCATAGGCGCTTCGTCAAGATGCTCTTCGGTATCCGTCTCGACGACAAATGCCGACGGCCATGGCCGCGATTGCTCGACCACTACCGGCTGCGGTTCATCAAAGAGGGGCTCGGACACTTGCGGCCGGACATTGCGACCCTTGCGACGATTCCTCTCGCCGCCCGATTTCTGCTTCGGTCTGTTTTCCTCCGGCGCGGGCGCTGGCACGGATACGGCTGGAGCTTCAATTTCCCTGACCGGTTCGGCACTCAAAGTCGCTTGCGTCCGAAACACAAACGCACCCGATTTTTCATCGCGGCCCACTTCGAGCAGGCCGCGCAACTGCGCTTCCTCGAGCAGATTGCCGAATGCGCGAAACCCATAATATGACTCGTTGAAATCCGGTTTGCGCCGCTTGATCGCGCTCTTGAGCACCGACGCCCAGATCTTGCCGCTTTCTCCGCGCTCGGAGGCGAGGTCGTCGAACGTTTCGACAGCGATTGCAATTGCCTTTGCCTTGCGTGACTCGAGTTCCTGCTTGGGCTGGCGGTCTTCGTCGGACGGACGTTTGTTGGACGCCGATGCCGCCACACTCGCTTCGCGCGACTCGCGTGCTTCACGCTTGGCCTGGGCGCGTTGCTGGTCGCGCACGAGGTCATCGTAGAAAATGAATTCGTCGCAATTCGCGACCAGCAGGTCGGAAGTCGAATTCTTCACGCCCACGCCGATCACTTTCTTTGCGTTCTCGCGCAACTTCGACACGAGCGGCGAGAAATCCGAGTCCCCGCTGATGATGACGAACGTATCGACGTGCGACTTCGTATAACAGAGGTCGAGCGCATCGACGACAAGCCGGATATCAGCCGAATTCTTGCCTGACTGGCGCACATGCGGAATTTCGATCAGTTCGAAACTGGCTTCATGCATGGCGGCTTTGAAGCCCTTGTATCGATCCCAGTCGCAATACGCCTTCTTCACCACAATGCTGCCTTTCAGCAAGAGCCGTTCGAGCACTGGCTTGATATCGAACTTGTCGTACTTCGCGTCGCGCACGCCGAGCGCGACGTTTTCGAAGTCGCAAAATAGCGCCATGCTGACGCTTTCGGGGAATGAGGCCATGGATGCTCCAGCGCTGCAGGTTTAATGTGCGCACATGATATCTGGTTGTGAGACGGGGTTTGGCGCGGGTGAAACAAACGAGGTGTCTGGATCGTGTTCGGCATGCCGCAATGTCATTGACGCGTGGAGCGTGAAGACGAGCGCAAACGAATGACACGCGCTCGTAGCGGCGACGAGTCCCGGGACCAAAAACAAAAAAGCCGCAAACCCTGATAGGCGTGCGGCTTTCGATACTTCTCGGAATTCTGCGGAACTTCATGTGGTGCCCGGGGCCGGAATCGAACCGGCACGCCTTGCGGCGGGGGATTTTGAGTCCCCTGCGTCTACCAATTTCACCACCCGGGCACGCAGTTTTTTCAACTGGCCGACTCCGATCGAATAAACCTGACCTAGCCGGCAAGTCAGCGATTATGTCGGAAATCGATTGATCCGGCAAGCCTTTGGATTGCCGGAATCGTAGGTTTCGATCGATTCCATTGAGTTGAACGATGCAGCGCGACCCCTGGGCACAAGTCACCGGTCTAACTGATCGGTCTAACCCAGCGGCTTAGCTCATTGGCTCAGATAAGTGAATTGCCCGTTCTTGATAATGCCCATTACGCTTGCGCGCTGGTCGAGGCCGACGTGATCGGTGGCGCTGGTATTCACCACGCCGTTCGGCACCACGAGTTCATGCGCATGTTCCAGTTCCGAGCGCAACGCCACGCGAAACTCAGGCGTGCCGGGTTGGGCCGTCTTCAGCGCCCGCGCCACCGCATCCTGCAAACGCGGATACACACCGGCTGCGTCGCCCGCGAATTGCGTGACCGTGCCCTTGCCGTATTGCGCTTCATACGCGTCGACGAAAGCCAGCGCCGCCTTCTTCGAGGGATGATCGGCCGGCAACGTTCGCGCGACCACGACGGGTTGCGTCGGGAACAGGGTACCGTCCACGTCCTTGCCGCCCAGCTTGATGAATTCCGGCGTCGCGATGCCATGGGTCTGATAAATCGCGCCCTTGTATCCGCGCTCGATCAGCGTGCGTTCCGGCAGCACCGTCGGCGTTCCCGCGCCCGCAATCAGCACGGCGTCCGGCTTGGCCGATATCAGCTTGAGAATCTGTCCGGTCACGCTCGCGTCGGTGCGATTGAAGCGCTCGTTTGCAACCACCTTGATGTGACGCAGCTCGGCAAACTTCGAGAACTCGTTGAACCAGCTTTCACCGTAACCATCGGCGAAACCGATGAAACCGACCGTCTTGACATTGCGATTGACCATCGTGCGGGTCATGACGTCGGCCATCGCGCGGTCGGTCTGGGCCATCTTGAATGCCCACACTCTCTTGCCTTCCTGCGGCTCCACAACCGAAGCCGAGCCGATGAGCGTGATCATCGGCGTCTGATATTCCGCCACGGGGTCCAGCGCAGCAAGCGCGGCCGGCGTGATGTTCGGCCCGACGATGACATCGACTTTATCTTCGGTTATCAGCTTGCGGATATTGCGCACGGCCGCGCCCGGATCGGAGCCGTCATCGAGAATGATGTACTCGGCCGGTTGCCCCGCGATGGTCTTCGGCCACATCAGCATGGCGTTCTTGCTCGTGATGCCGATAGCGGCCGCCGGCCCGGTGCTCGATAAATCGATGCCCACTTTCAACTCGGCGCTGGCCGCCGCGCTGAACAGCGCGAGCGCGCCGAAGGTGAGGCCTGAGCACATGAACTTCGACAACTTCATTGGAGGGTCTCCGTAGCGTGGTTTTTTGAACGGGGGAGTTTGAGGCTTACAAAATTCGGCTGTTCGAAAATTGTCGCGTCGAATTCAAAGCTCGTAGCTCTCGTGCTCGCCGGACAACGCCTGCTCGATCAGCTTGCGGTTCATCGAAGGCGAAAGGAGTTCTACGAGCGTGTAGACATAACTGCGCAAATACGCGCCTTGCTTGAGCGCGAGCCGCGTGACGTTCGTGCCGAACAAATGGCCGACCGGCATCGCGCGCAGATGTTTGTCGCGTTCCGGGTTGAAGGCGATATCGGCGAGAATTCCTACGCCGAGACCCAGTTCAACGTAGGTCTTGATCACATCGGCGTCGATGGCTTCGAGCACGATATCCGGCGTCAGGCCGCGCAACGCGAATGCCTGGTTGATCTTCGTGCGGCCGGCGAAGGCGTTGTCGTAGGTGATGATCGGGTATTGGGCGAGATCGTCGAGCGTCAGTTGCTTGCGTTCCAGCAATGGATGATCCGGCGGCATGACGGCGAGATGCTGCCACTGGAAACACGGCAATGACACCAATTCCTTATAATTCGCGATTGCTTCAGTCGCGATGGCGATATCCGCCTGGTCGTGGATAACCATTTCCGCGACTTGCGTCGGACTACCTTGCAGAATTGCAAGGTGGACTTTCGGAAAACGCTTCTTGAATTCCGCAATGGCGGTCGGCAATGAGTAGCGCGCCTGAGTGTGCGTCGCGGCAATCACGAGATTGCCTTGATCCTGCGCGGCGTAATCTTTACCGACGCGCTTCAGGCTCTCGACCTCCTGCAAGATCTTCTCGACCGATGCCAGGATGATCCGCCCCGGCTCGGTCAATGACCGGACGCGCTTGCCGTGTCGTCGAAAAATCTCGACGCCCAGTTCGTCCTCGAGTTCGATGATGGCCTTCGATACCCCCGGCTGCGAGGTGAACAACGCCTTGGCAGCCTCGGTGAGGTTGAAGTTCTGGCGGACGGCTTCCCGGACGAACCGGAACTGGTGCAGATTCATATATAACCCACCGGCATATCAAAGTAATTTATCAGTCGTTTGCAATATATAGGAAGTTTATTAGGATCAACTCAATTTTTCCACTATCGATATCGGTATTTGTCATAAGCAAATCACCGGACGGCCTGAACGGCGGCCGGCGCAACGACTCTGTTGATATCGACGTGCGGCGTGACTAGGACGGCGTACGACGGAATACCAATGCAAACTGGGGCCCCCGAATGTATCAATACGATCAGATCGACCAGAAAATCGTCGACGAACGCGTCGCCCAATACGGCGATCAAGTGCGCCGCCGCTTGTCCGGCGAGTTGAGCGAAGAAGAGTTCCGCCCGCTGCGGCTGCAGAATGGTCTTTACCTGCAGCGGCACGCGTACATGCACCGCATAGCGATCCCTTACGGCAATTTGCGCAGCGACCAGTTGCGCATGTTGGGCACCATCGCGCGGGAACACGACCGCGGCTACGGCCACTTTTCGACGCGTACCAACATCCAGTTCAACTGGATCGAGCTCGAACAAACGCCGGAAATCCTGCGTAAGCTCGCGTCGGTCCAGATGCACGCCATTCAGACGTCGGGCAACTGTATCCGCAATATCACCGCCGATCAGTTCGCGGGCGTGGCGCCCGATGAAATCGTCGATCCGCGTCCGTGGGCCGAAATCCTGCGCCAATGGTCGACCTTTCACCCGGAATTCGCGTGGTTGCCGCGCAAATTCAAGATCGCTGTGTGCGGATCGGTGGAAGATCGCGCTGCCACGCAGATTCACGATCTTGGCGTGTATTTGAAGAAGAACGACGCAGGCGAAGTGGTTGCGAGCATCCTTGCGGGCGGTGGGTTGGGACGCACGCCGATCGTTGGCGCGGTGATCAAGGAAGATCTGCCGTGGCAGCATTTGCTGTCGTATTGCGAAGCCGTGCTGCGCGTGTATAACCGCTACGGTCGTCGCGACAATATGTATAAGGCGCGGATCAAGATTCTCGTGAAGGCGCTAAGCCCCGAGAAATTCGCGCAGCAAGTGGAAGAAGAGTGGGTCCACCTGAAGGATGGCCCGGCGACGCTCACGCAAGAGGAGCTCACGCGTGTGTCGCAGTTCTTCGCACCGCCGGTGTATGAAAAGTTGCCGGCGACAGACACGTCGTACGAACAGCATCTCATCGATAGCAAGCCGTTCTCGCGCTGGGTCGAACGCAACGTGCGCGCGCACAAGGTGCCGGGTTACGCGTCGGTGACGTTGTCGCTCAAGCCTACGGGCATTGCGCCCGGCGACGCCACGGACAAACAGATGGAAGCGGTTGCCGATCTCGCGGACGAATATTCGTTCGGCGAAATCCGTGTCTCGCATGAGCAGAACCTGATTCTCGCGAACGTCAGGAAGCGCGATTTGCACGCAGTGTGGGAACGTGCAAAGGCGCTGGGGTTTGCGACATCGAATATTGGCTTGCTCACCGACATCATTGCGTGCCCGGGCGGTGATTTCTGCTCGCTCGCCAACGCCAAGTCGATCCCGATTGCCCAAGCCATCCAGCAACGTTTCAGCGATCTCGATTACGTGTACGACCTGGGCGATCTGTCGCTGAATATCTCGGGTTGCATCAACGCGTGCGGTCATCACCACGTCGGCAATATCGGTGTACTTGGCGTCGATAAGGACGGCTCCGAGTGGTATCAGGTAACGCTTGGCGGCGAGCAAAGCACAGGCGCGACGGGTGCGCATCTCGGCCGCGTGATCGGACCGTCGTTTTCGGCGCACGAGATGCCGGACGTGGTGTCGAGCGTGATCGATACGTTCGTCGAAAATCGCCTTGAAGGCGAGAGCTTCATCGAGACGTATGGCCGTATCGGCATTGCGCCTTTCAAGGAACGCGTGTACGCGTCGCGCCAGCCGGCGCATGCGTAACCAGGGACCCTACATGACTTTGATTATCAAGAATCGCGAAGTGGTTGAAGACAACTGGACCGTGATCCGCGCCGCTGAAGACGGCACGATGCCCGCCGTGGACGCGCTGTTGCCCGGCAAGGTGATCGTCCCGTTCACATGGTGGAAACAACATAAGCGCGCATTGACCTGTGCGCACACGAAGGATCCGTTCGGTCTGTGGCTCGCGCCCGACGACGAACCGGCGGAACTCGTCGAAGAGTTTGGCAAGCTCGCGCTGATCGCCGTCGATTTTCCGAAGTTCAGCGATGGCCGGGGTTTCAGCATTGGCCGCTTGCTACGCGAACGTTATCAGTGGAAGGGCGAGTTGCGCGCCATTGGCGACGTGCTGCGCGATCAGTTGTGGTTTCACGCGCGCTGCGGTTTCGATGCCTTCGCCGTTCGCGCCGACAAGGACATTCACGACGCGCTGAACGCATTCGGCGAGCTGACCATTCCCTATCAGAACGCGGTGGATCAACCGGTGCCGTTGTTCCGGCGCCGTGGCGAAGTGAAATTGGGAGTGTCTGCATGACACCCGAACTGCAAGCCAAAATTGATCGTCTCGACGCACTGCTCGATTCCATCGCGCAACGGCACGAGCACGTCAAGCTAGCCAGCAGCCTCGCCGCCGAAGACATGTTGCTGACCCACGCGATCCTTTCGCGTGGGGTCGGGATCGGCATCTTTTCGCTGAATACGGGCCGCTTGCATGCAGAAACGCTCGGCATGATCGACCGCGTGAAGGAACGTTACGCGTACGACATAGAGCAGCTTCATCCGCAGCAGGACGCGGTCGACGAATACGTCCGCGATCACGGTTTGAACGCGTTCTACGAAAGTGTCGATCTGCGCAAGAGTTGCTGCGGGATTCGCAAGGTCGAGCCGTTGAATCGTGCGTTGAAAGATGTCAGCGCGTGGGTGACGGGGCAGCGTCGCGAGCAATCGGTGACCCGCGTCGAGCTGCATGAAGAAGAGCATGACGGTGCGCGCAACATTGCCAAGTTCAACCCGTTGGCAGATTGGACTGAAGCGGATGTCTGGGCGTATCTTGAAGCCTTCGAC
>NZ_JBAUSA010000990.1:0-4834 GCF_049581465.1 Caballeronia sp.
ACACCACGCAGCGACGCGGCGACTGGGTCGCGCTACCAGACGTATCCCCGGCGTTGCGCGAAGCGATCGTGGTATCGGAAGACCGACGGTTCTTCGAACATGCCGGCGTCGACTGGCGCGGCGCGGCGGCGGCTGCGTGGGGCAATCTATGGAACACGCGCACGCGCGGGGCCTCGACGCTCACCATGCAGCTCACGGGCTTGATCGACGATGACCACCGCCCCGGCCGTCGTTCGCTCGGGGAAAAGGCGCAGCAAACCGTCGACGCGCTGTGGCTCGATCACGCCTGGCGCAAGGACCAGATCCTTGAGGCGTATCTCAATCTCGTGCCGTTTCGCGGCGAGATCGTGGGGTTATCGGCGTTATCGCAAACGTTGTTTGGCAAGTCGCCTTCCGGGCTGAACAACCGCGAAGCAGCGCTCACCGCCGCACTGGTGCGCGCGCCGAACGCAAATTACGCGAAGGTATCGGCGCGGGCGTGCGGGATTTTGCGCGACATGGCGCAAGCCGCGACGAATCCCGGCGACCCCTGCGTGAACCTCGACAGCTTCGTGCAATTGACGCTCACGCGCACGGCTTCAGCCTCGCCGCGTTCCACCGATTACGACGCACTCGCGCAGCATTTTGCGCGCCGTATCGGGGCAGAAGTGCATCCTGCCGCAGGCGCACGAATTCAATCCACGCTCGATGCCAACCTGCAACGCTTCGCCCGCGATTCGCTCGCGCGAGCGCTGCTCGAACTCAACTCGCGCGGCCAGCAGCGCAATGTGCATGACGGCGCGGCGATCGTCATCGATAACCACAGCGGCGAGATTCTCGCGTGGGTCGGCTCGGCGGGCGGGTTATCGAATGCGCCCGAGGTCGATGCGGTGGTCGCGTTGCGCCAGGCCGGCTCGACGCTCAAGCCGTTCCTCTACGCCCAGGCGATCGATGAGAGACGTCTCACGCCCGCCACCTTGCTCGACGATGCCCCACTCGATCTCGCGACCGGCGGCGGCCTGTACATCCCGCAAAACTATGATCACGACTTCAAGGGGTGGGTCAGCATGCGCACGGCGCTGGGGTCGTCGCTGAACGTGCCGGCCGTGCGCACGCTCGTGATGGTCACGCCGCATCGCTTCGCCAGCACGCTTGTGTCGCTCGGCTTGCCGCTCACGCAAGCCGGCGATTACTACGGTTTCAGCCTCGCACTCGGCAGCGCCGACGTGACGCTCGCCTCGCTGACGAACGCGTACCGCACGCTCGCGAACGGCGGCATGTCCGGACCGGTATTCGATCTCTCGAACCATGCAACCGATGCGCCGAAAAAGCGCATTTTCTCGCCTCAGGCGAGTTTCATCGTGACCGACATCCTCGCCGACAACAACTCGCGCACGCGCACGTTCGGCTTCGACAGCGTCCTCGCCACGCGCTTCTTCAGCGCCGTGAAAACCGGCACCAGCAAGGACATGCGTGACAACTGGGCAATCGGCTACACCTCGCGCTACACCGTTGGCGTGTGGGTCGGCAACGCAGACGGCGCACCAATGTGGAACGTCTCCGGCGTGAGCGGCGCCGCGCCCGTGTGGGCCGCTCTTGTCAATTTTTTACATCGGCGTTCATTCAGCCATGCACCAGCCGCACCTTCGGGCGTTGTACATACGAACATCGAGTATCAGGACGCGATCGAGCCCGCGCGAAAAGACTGGTTTTTGGCGGGCACGGAAATGACAAAGATCGCACTATCGGCAAACGCGCTAGGCACTTCGGCTCGTAATGGTGCAGCCCGAATCGTCACGCCCACTGACGGCACGATCTACGCGCTCGATCCCGATATTCCCGCCGCACGCCAGCGGGTCTGGTTCGACGCGGCACAAGGTGCGCCATCCGGCAGCGTGTGGCGACTCGATGGCAAGACGGCTGGCCAGTCGGCGCGCATGGCGTGGTTGCCATGGCCCGGGCGTCATGTGCTGGAACTTGTCGACCGGAACGGCACGGTGGTAGACACCGTGAAATTCGAGGTGCGCGGTGCGTTTGCAAAGATCAGGCCGGCAGGCGGTTAGCCGTGGTTTTTCGCACTAAACTAGCAGCGCCGCCAAAGACCTGATCCGCAGTCGAACACCCTCCCCAAGCACCAGCGACACGCGCCGTTCTATATGCATGTGGCCCTTACTCAGGTGAGGCGTCCTGCGGTTGCCACAACGTTGCACCTCCAATGAACTGATTTATTTATTTGCTTGAGCGGTATGTGTGAGCCGCCGCACAGAGGCCGGGAGAATGGTTACTTATGGTTTGTACCAGTCGATCGCGCGCCTATTCCAGACAAGCGTTTCCCGACAAGCCGTTGCAGCTTCGCGGAATCAGTGGCCAACGCGGCTTCCTCAGGACTTTGATGACATGTCAACATGACTACACAAGCGTATCGAACCCGCTCTCCGCTTCTCACCATCATCATCGCCGCGTACAACGTAGAGATCTACATCGATGACGCGTTAAATTCCCTGCTGTCGCACCCGTTCATTGATGCGGTTGACATCATAGTGATCGACGACGGATCGCAGGACCGGACATACGCCGTTGCCCAGGCGGTGGTGGAAGCAGACCGTGGCGAACATGTCCTTCTGATTCATCAATCGAACGGGGGGTTGAGCGATGCCCGAAATAAGGGATGTGCACACGTCCGCACGCCTTATGTCGGATTCCTCGACGGCGACGATATGTTCCTGCCCGAATTCCTGAGCGTTGTCATACCGTTGCTCGCTGGCAATTGGGACATGATCGAGTACAACGCCACTATTATTAACGATCGAAACGAGCCGCTTCTCGATCTTGAGGTCGTCCCTCCGGTGCTCGCCGGCGGCCGCGATACGGATCGCAAGACGGTCATGCACTTCGCTACCCGATTTCACTGCTTCATGTGGGCGCGCGTTTATCGCACGACGTTATTCGATCCCAATCCGTTCCCGATCGCCCGCCACTACGAGGATGCGGCGGTGCTGCCTTCCGTGTATCTGCGAGCCCGCTCTGTCTATTACGTCACAAAGCCGCTCATCTGCTATCGACGCAGATTTGGCAGCATCACGCAGACCCACCTCCTGCAGCAGGTCCATGATCTGCACGCGACGGGCCGCGAAGCGCTCGCGAGATGCAACGGAGGCGAACACGATGAGTTCTGGCACACGGTCTACCGGAAGGTCTTCCGACGCGCATGCCATGTGTCCGCGCGAGTGGACCGGGCGGTCTTCAGGGACGCCCTCAACCTGCTCGGCCAAATGGCCATCGATTATCAGGTCGCGACCAGGGCGGCGCGCCGGGGACGCGAGGTCGGATCGCTCGGCCGCTTCATATCCGCCGTGCGTGCCGATCGCTGCGTTTTCCTGATCAAGGAATTGGGCAAGAAGGTGCTCCGGCGCGAACTCTATCGGAGTCAGCAAGAGCGCCCGGCGATGAGGCAGTAGCCCCTGTCGCTTGAAGCGCGCCCATCCGCCAGGCGCAAAAGGGGTCGTTACAGCAGCGCCGCTCGTGGCTCAAGTGAAGGAAGCGACAACGCCGGGCGGTCGGCGTTCTCACCCGCACCTATCCCGCCGATGGGTGTCAGCAACCTGATCCGTAAGCGTCCGCGCGAGACCGTCGTTGACACCGATCGCGACAGCAGTTCGCTTGTCAAGACGGCGCCGCGCAATTGTTCGAGGTCGCCGTCGCGTTCTCGCAGCACCGCTTCACGGGCGAGCACAAGGGCCTTTAAAGCCTGCGTGTCGCTTCATCGTGATGGACATCCTCGCTGACAACTACGCACGCACGCGCACGTTCGGCTTCGACAGCGTCCTCGCCACGCGCGCCTTCAGCGCTGTGAAACCGGTACCAGCAAGGACATGCGCGACAACTGGGCATCGGCTACGCGTCGCGCTACACCGTTGGCGTGTGGGTCGGCAACGCAGAGGGCGCACCAATGTGGAACGTGTCCGGCGTGAGTGACGCCGCGCCCGCGGGCCGCCATTGTCAATTTTTTACATCGACGTCTCATTTAACCGTGCACCAGCCGCACCTTCGCGCGTTGTACATACGAACATCGAGTATCAGGACGCGATCGAGCCCGCGCGAAAAGACTGGTTTTTGGCGGGCACGGAAATGACGAACATCGAGTTATCGGCGAATCGCAAAGATCAAGCCGGCAGGCGCTTAGCAGCCCGTTGCGGCAGATTGCCGCCGATCCGTCCCGATCCGCCATGCATCTGGTCGAATTCGCTGAACGCGAATGGAACGGGCGAACGATTTTGTTTCGCTACTTGTTTCGCTAAGCGAAATGTTTTTGGTGAATTTTGTAGCAATGCCAGAGGAAACGGGCGGGCGGTGAGGCATTTACGCCGGCGCGGTCGTCGCCGTGCAGAATTTGTCTTATGCTACCCGGACTTATCAATACGCTGTCCTCTACGTTGAACGCGAGGCCAGTAAGGAGTCGAATTACCTGTCTTATAGCGAGACCGACATCGATTTCTTCTATTATTTTTTAAACCTGGAGTACTTCTCATGCTGAAAAAGCTGCTGATGCTGTGTCTCGCGTTTGCTTTGACAATGGGCGTTGCATTCGCGGCCGTCGACGTCAACACCGCCGACCAAACCGCGCTCGAATCCGTCAAGGGATTGGGCCCGGTGAAGTCGAAGGCGATCATTGACGAACGCACGAAGAACGGTCCGTTCAAGGACGCCGATGATCTCGCCACGCGCGTCAAGGGCCTCGGCACGAAGTCGGTGACGAACCTTGAAGAAGCCGGATTGACCGTTGGCGGCTCCTCCGCGCCGCCGACCGGCGCGAAGCCGGCAGCCAGCAAGAGCGCCGCGGCCACGAGTGCGGCGC
>NZ_JBAUSA010000991.1:0-2095 GCF_049581465.1 Caballeronia sp.
TCCCCGTCGAACCAGCCCAATTGCCCGGTGTACATCTGCCGCACGCAATGCTTGACGCTGCCGTAGTACTCTCCAAGCCACGCGTGCTGCGCCAGATGCGGCGGCAGCGACGGAATGGCGTCGGCAAGCTCGTCTTGCGTCAGGCCACGGTTCATATGGCGGATCGCCTGGTCGTGAATAAACTGGATCGCATCGCGGTACACGGACAATACGTCCGCCACGGCCGCCGCTCCCGACACCGGACGACCATGCCCCGGGACCAGATGGGCCGCGTGGTAGCTACGCATCATGTCGATGCTGCAATACCAGCGCACGGGATCGCGATAGCGCGTGCCGCGCAGCGTATGTACGTTAGGTAGACACTCGCCCTGGATCACGTCCGCCGACAGTAGGACGCTTAGTTCAGGCAGCCATATGACAAGCGTGTCGTCCGATTCGGAAGGCGCAAAGCAGAACTCGAAACGCACACCGGCAAGCACGATGTCGAGGGTATCGTCGAACACACGGGTGGGGGCAAGAAAGGTCGCTGCCTCAGCGATGAGAACCGGCCCTACCCCCGCATTGACCTTGCCGGTGGCACCCGGGGGCAGCAGCGTGCCGAAACTGTACGCCGAGCGCGCGGCAAGGATCGGCCCGACCAGGTTCGCATTGTTGATGACCGTTTCCATCAGCGACCGGTGCGCGATGATCTCTATATCGCCGGCCGCAATCTGCGCTTCATTGGCGAACGCACGCACGCCGCCCGTGTGGTCCGTATGGTTGTGCGTGTACACAACAGCCTTCACCGGCAGTTGTGCGTGACGGGAATCGATTGCGCAGAAGTCCTCATAGATTCGCTTCGCCGAAGATACGGATTCTGTCGCGTCGATCACCACGATGCCGTCGTCGCCGACCACAAAGATAATGTTCGCAATCGCATAGCCGACCGCGCAGTACACGCGCTCCGCCACACGGTAGATGCGCTGGGCCATGCGCTGCGAGTGTTCGGTCAGGCGGGGCGGAACGGTAGGGGCGGCAATGGCAAACGCCAGGTTCACGCCTGCGTCGAAAGCGACATCGAGGGGTTCGCCGACGTGCGGCGCGTCAAATGCGGCTTGGCGGACTAAGCCGGCGCAACATGGGGTCATGCGTGTCTCCTTGAAGCATTTATAAAACGGAATGGGAATTTTCATTCCGTTTTTACAGAAAAAATCAGGAACCAGTCAAAATCAGGCAACGTTGAAATTGGGTCTTGAGCCATGGACCCAGACGGCGGCTCGTCAGGGTCAACGGTCCCGGATCGTTCAGGACGATGTTGACCAGCATTCCCAGGATAAGTTGTAGCGCAACCTGAATCTCGAATTCGATCGGCTCTGCGTCCGCTTTCTGCGCGCGCCGTTCCTTCGTGATTGCAGCGGCCAGCGGCGGCACGATCAACGCGAGCACGTCGCGATTCGCCTCCTTGACCACGTCCCAGGTTGCTCGCGGCCGCGACACGCGCAATAGCGACGCATGATATAGGCCGCGATTACGGCGGAACGACTGCAAGTACATATCGACGATTGCATCCGCGACAAGCCGTGCATCGCCCGATCGCCATTCGGGCTGTTTCCCCATCATGTTGCGAAGATGGTCGAGACTTTCGGTCATCACCCGGTCGATCACGACGTCGAAGAACGTGTCCTTGCTGTCGAAGCGCCGATAAAACGCGCCAATCGAGGTACCCGATCGTTCGACGATATCCGTGATGGACAGATCGTCAAGATTGCCGCTTGCTTCAATCAACTCGCGGCCGGCCTGCAGCATTTTTTCGAGCCCGATCTGACTGCGCGCCTGTCTCGGCAATACGAGGGCGGACTCCACTGCTGCGCGGCCAGATGCCTGGGTTCGGGTCATGAGGTTTTGATAACGATAGTGCCGGGGACCGTGACAAGCGTCATGGACGTACCTGGTTAAAAACGGAATTGGGATTCCGAATCCTCGACGACCACCACGGATTTGTCAACCCGACCGAGGGAAAGCCCTATGGCCGGGCTAGGCATGGGGGGGGCCGGTCGCGGCGAGTGTGGGGCTAGCGCGGAGAGGGTGCTGCGCGCGGCGAGTGTGAGGCTAGGAT
>NZ_JBAUSA010000992.1:0-2736 GCF_049581465.1 Caballeronia sp.
CTGGCTTCCTATGACAACAAGCTGTTCATGGCCTGGAAGGGCATGGAATTCGACGACCGCATCTTCTTTGCCACCAGTAATGGCTCGACGTGGGCACCCCAGACCCTGGTGCCGGGTGTGGGAACCAGCGCCGGTGTTGCGCTCGCGGTATTCGGCAGCCAGCTCTACATGGCCTGGAAGGGCGAGGGATTCGATCAGGGGATATATTGGTCCAGCTTCAACGGCACAAGTTGGGCGCCGCAGAAGCAGGTGCCCGGGGTCGCCACCAGCTCGGGACCGCGCCTTGCGGTAGACGGCAACGCGCTCTATATGACATGGAAAGGCATGGAGGACGATCAGCGACTGTGGTGGTCGAGCTTCAACGGCTCAGCGTGGGCCGCGCAGCAGGAGATCCCGGGTGTCGCAAGCAGCGTCGGGCCGGCGATCGTGACGTTCAACAATCAGTTGTTCGCCGCCTGGAAGGGTGAATTCGGCGATCCAGGGCTCTACTACTCCACGTTCAATGGCAGTACCTGGGCGCCGCAAAAACTGATTGCAAGCACGGGCACCAGTGAAGGGCCGTCGCTCACGGTGTTCGGCAACCAGTTGTTCGCTGCCTGGAAGGGCGAATTCAGCGACCAGACGCTTTGGTACGCAAGCTTTAACGGCACAAGCTGGACGCCGCAGAAGCAAATTCCGGGTGTGCTTAGCAGTATCGGTCCGGGCATTACCATATTCGGCAATCAGGTGTTTGCTGCGTGGAAGGGAATGACGGGCGACGAGCGGATCTGGTGGTCGACTTATAACGGCGCGAGCTGGGCTGCGCAGCAGGTCGTCCCTGGAGTGGGAACCAGTACCGATCTGCTCGTTGCGGCGGCGGCATAACGATACGAAGACAAGCGGCGAGCGGGGTCCTTCGCTTCGCCGTCACTTTGGCGGGGTGAGTGTTCCCGCTCATCTCGTTGTTTTGCTTACTGTTTGCTTACCTAAGGAGTTTTTCAGTCATGGCACATGCACTCAGCGGTAGCGATCGAGCACCCTTGAACGGCGCGCGGTCCGTTGGCAAGGCCGATCCGGCCGAGCGACTCGAAGTCACGGTGCTCGTGAGGCGTCGTGCGAGCGATGTCCTCAAGGAGCGAGTGAAAAAGCTCGCGGGCGGCGACGCATCCGATGGCGACATAAAACGCGAGGAGTTCGCGAAACAGTTTGAGGCCGATGCTAGCGACATCGCTGCTGTCAAGACCTTCGCGGCCTCTCACGGTCTCGCGGTCGTTGAGGAACACGCAGCGCGCCGGACCGTGATCCTGTCCGGGACAGTTGCACAATTCAATGGGGCGTTCAGTATCGACCTGCAGCGATTCGAGCATGCTGACGGCTCGTATCGGGGGCGAACGGGAACGCTTCAGTTGCCCGACGAGTTGGCCGGCGTTGTTGATGCCGTGCTGGGACTCGACAATCGCCCGCAGGCGCGGCCGCATTTCCGCAGCCGGCTGCCTCACGGCAACGTGCAATGGCGGGCATCGCCGAGCGCTGCTCCGACGTCCTTTACACCCATCCAGATCGCCTCGATGTACGACTTTCCTGAGGGGGCGGGCCAAGGCGAATGTATAGCGCTCATTGAGCTTGGCGGCGGATACCGTCCAGCCGATCTCAAGGCTTATTTCGCTGAACTAGGTATCGCCGCGCCGAAGGTGACCGCCGTATCCGTCGACCACGGCAAGAATCATCCGACTGGAGACGGGAACGGACCGGATGGCGAGGTGATGCTCGACATCGAAGTAGCCGGCGCGATTGCGCCCGCCGCACATATCGCCGTCTACTTTTCGCCCAACACCGACGCCGGATTTCTTGATGCCGTGACCACGGCCATTCACGACACGACCAACAAGCCGTCGGTCATATCGATCAGTTGGGGCGGGCCGGAGTCGTCGTGGACCCAGCAGGCAATGACGGCGTTCGACCAGGCGTTCCAGGCGGCCGCCGCAATGGGGATCACGGTGTGCGTCGCATCGGGGGACAACGGCTCTGGCGATGGAGTCAGTGATGGAAAAGATCACGTCGACTTTCCTGCCTCCAGCACCTACGCGCTTGCATGTGGTGGAACCAGCGTGAACGTGACCAATGGAACCATCGAAAGCGAAACGGTCTGGAACGATGGTGCGAACGGCGGGGCGAGCGGCGGCGGTGTCAGCACGTTCTTCGCACTGCCTGCCTGTCAGGCGGGACTGCACGTTACGCTGGCCCAGGGAAAGACCCAGCCATTGCAGATGAGAGGCGTCCCGGATGTTTCAGGCGACGCGGATCCCGACACCGGCTATAAGGTTCGTGTTGATGGCAGCGATACGGTGATCGGCGGAACGAGCGCGGTGGCGCCGTTGTGGGCCGGCCTGATCGCGCGGATCAACGGCGCTATGGGCAGCGCTTCCGGCTACATCAATCCAAAGCTCTACAAGAATGCCGGTGATCTGGACGATATCACCCAGGGCAACAACGGCGACTTCTACGCCTCTGTCGGATGGGATGCGTGCACCGGTCTCGGACGTCCAGACGGTAAAAAGGTTGCGAGTGCACTTGGGGTGCCCCCCGCTTCGGCTCCAAAGGTTCGCTCTGCATGAAGGCAGTAAGGCCGGCGGGATGTTCCGCCGGCCGGCAAGCGGTGGCTTAGGGGCGGCTTAGGGGCGGCTTAGCGGTGGCTTAGCGGTGGCTTAGCGGCGGTTTAGCGTGTGCTTGGCGGCGCCCTTATACACGCCCGAACTC
>NZ_JBAUSA010000993.1:0-4936 GCF_049581465.1 Caballeronia sp.
GGACAATAGTCAGCAAGGCTGCGAGAACCGTAAGCTGTATCGAGCGAAAGCGAGAACTCTGTTGTTGAAGAAGCACCTCGAGCCCATCAACCGCAATCGCGTCGACTCCAAAAAACAGGTCGATAGCATTTGTGTACTCGTTCACGTAGTCGATCGGCGCGAGATCTAGCGCCTTCGAGTTGACGATGCGCTTATCTGCAAGGTCCAGTGCCGCTGACGCTGCGGACTGTGCCTCGTCGATAGGACGGTTCAGCAGGCTTGCCAGTTGCGGATTCTGACCCGTTGCCTTGTCCATTGAGCTCTTGAAGGATGCGGATCGTTCTGTGGCACGTTCAAGGAGGTTAGTGAGCTCAACGGTGTCAACGGGAGTGGCGCTCCCTCTGGACAATATATTGGCACCTTTGGCTCGCGCTTTTCCAAGCTCTTCTGTCAGGGCCGGGAGGTCGCTCAACGAACTTATAGCCAGGCGCGAACTATCGAGGTCACCGTCGAGGGACAATCCGTAGTGGTCGAAAAGCAGAGCGTTCGTCTTCAGCAGTTTCCCGATGAGCGTCGCATGCGCCGTGAGACTCTCGCGTTGATCAATCGATTTGTTTGCCACCTTCTCGCGCAATGATTGCCATGCCTCCAGTGTGGATGCCCATTGCTTGACGGCGGGGTCCGCCCTATCGAATTGTCGAAATGCCGCCGAGATTGCGTCGTAGGCCGCGTCGGCGTCAGCCGCTGTCCGCGGCGCAGCGTTGCGGCCAGCATTGGCAGTTGACAGCCAAATCGCGGCTTCGGCACGATGTTTCTGCGTCAACTGCAACGCCTTTAGAACTGCGCGCTCCGTTGGAATACCGGACATTTCACGCTGCTTCAGGCGGATCTCAGCGTTCGTGCCATAAAAATAAAGGGTACTGGGTATAGCAACGAGGATAAGCGTCATCGCACCGAGCACCACAAATTTGGACGCAAGGCTAATTCGTGAAAGTATGTTGGTCATGGCCTGGGGCTTGTGATCCATTTCGTTGGACCCGTTTTCGCACAGCTACGGTTGTTCGCTGGCCCACTAGATATTCCGTTCGATCGAGAGAGCTGTTTCCAACTATCGGCGCGATTCAAGTTCTTCTTTAGCGCAATTGACTGCCATGCACGCAACAATTTCTGCGATTCTTGCAATATGGGAAATTGTCGCCCCTAAAAAATTGAAAATCGGTTGTGGTGCCAATAGAGTTGCAAACGCGGGAATAAAAAAAGCTTCCTGTTTCGTGGTGACGTTCGCAATTCGTCCAGCTAAGAAAACGGGGCCGTGAGCGCGACGGGCAAATTGATGCCTGACGCCGTTCGGCCAGTAAGCGCGGCGCTCGAAGACCCGACTAAGAAGGTAATGCCATGCCATCACGCGATCCCGCCCATTTCCTGCCCTCTTTCGTCTGGCATGCCAGCCCCGACGGGCGCATCGAATACGTTAATCCGTGGACGTGCAGCTACCTCGGGCAAACCGCGGAAGCCTTGCTTGGAATGCATTGGAAGGCCTTTGTACATCCGGACGACATGGCATCGGTGATTGACTCCTGGCGTCCGATGCTGGAAGGGGCCACGCTTGAAGACGTCGACGTGAGAATCCGCCGCGCCGACGGGCTTTTTCGATGGCACACGCTGCACCTGTTAGCGGCTCGCGACAACGGCGAGATCGTGCAGGTCGTGGGCGTTGGCATCGACATTCATCATTGCAAGCACGCATGGGAAATGTACGAAGCAAGCGAGCGGCGGTTGAAAGCCGCCTTTGAGGCAGCGCGGCTGGGAGCGTGGGAATGGAACATGGAGACCGGTGTAGTCCGAATGACTTCGCAGTTGGCTCATATTTATGACTTTGTCGCGGGGACCGATACAGCCACGCCTGACGAACTATGGCGGCGAGTGCCGCCTGACTGTCAACCCAAGTTCCACGGCGAACTCTCGAAGGCCTTGAGCGAACGACAACCCTTCCAGGTCGACTATCCGATTGTCGTGACGGACGGCTCAATGCGGTGGCTGCGTATGCGAGGGGAGAGCGAGCACGCAGAGGGTGGCGCGTTGAGACGCGTGTATGGCGTTACCTTCGACATCACCGCGCAACGCGAACGCGACGAACGACTCAGCACGAGCGAGCGCCGCTATCGCGCGCTCGTCGAAGCTACAACCGCGCTTGTCTGGTCGGCCGATGCAAACGGCAACAATATCGTGTCGGAGAGCCAGTGGGAGCGCTTCACGGGTCGCACACCTGAAAGTCACGCGGGCTCCGGCTGGCTCGATTCGGTCCATCACGACGATCGGGAAGAAGCGCGTCGTCAGTGGATCCAGTCGGTCAGGATGCAAACCCCGCACGATTTCACATTTCGCATGCGACGCCACGACGGCGTGTACCGGATGGTCCGTGCTCACGCGGCCCCACTCTATGACGATAATCGCCGCTTGCAGGAATGGTTCGGCACCACTACCGATGTAACCGAGCAGTACGAGGCGAAAGCTGCCATCGAGGAGCGCAACCTGCGACTGTCGGCGGCCATGAGCGCTGCCAGTATGACGATCTTCTCCCTGGATCTGGCCACTTGGTCGATTTCATGGGAAGGCGGTCCCGGCTCACATACACCCCGCCAAGGCACGACTTTCTCCTACGAGGGCGCGCTCAACTATGTACACATCGACGACCGGGCTGGACTGGATGCTTTTCTTAAACAGTTAGCGAATGGGCAGGAGACGGACTTCCCGTTCGAATTTCGCCTTCTGCTAGACGGCCGCGAGCGCTGGATGCATGGCAGCGCCCTGCTGCATCGCAGTGCCCGGGGAGATCCGCTGCAGATCGTCGGCAGCCTCATCGAGATCACCGACCGCAAACGTATGGAACTGATGCTGCGCGAAACCGACCGTCGCAAGGACGAGTTTCTCGCCATGCTGGCGCACGAGCTGCGCAATCCGCTCGCACCATTGCGGACGGCGATTGCGCTAATGCAAAAGACGGCATTGGCCGAACCCAAGGTCCAGGAACTCGCGGGTCTCATGCAACGTCAGGTTCAACACATGACGCGCATCGTCGATGACCTGCTCGAGGTCTCTCGCATCACGCAAGGACACATTACCCTCAAACAAGAGCCCATTTTTGTGGGAAGCGCGGTGTACGGCGCCGTTGAGGCCGTCGCCGACATGGTGGAAAGCCGTGCGCAACGCCTGGAGGTCAGCGTGCCAGCCGGAATGATGTGGATTTACGGCGACGCGACGCGCCTTTCACAGATTTTTGTGAATATCCTCAATAACGCGAGCAAGTACACGCCGGAAGGGGGTCACATCACAGTGGGCGTCCAGGCCGAAGATGATCGGGTCACCATCACGATCCACGACAATGGCACGGGTATTTCGGCGGACCTCCTTCCGGACATTTTCGAATTGTTTTCGCAGGGAGAACGTACGTTGGACCGCTCCAACGGCGGCCTGGGCATAGGCCTGTCGCTCGTGAAGAAACTCGTCGAGATGCATGACGGAACGATCTCGATCGAAAGCCCGGGACCGGGCATGGGCACGACCGTGACAGTTCGCCTGCCGCGCCTTCATCAGCACGAGCGGCACCCGATCCATCCGCCACTCGCGACGACGCCGACGATCGCCACCCCGACTCAGGTTGCTGCCTTGCGCATTCTCATTGTGGACGATAATCGCGACGCAGCAGACTCGCTCGCGATGGTGTGCGAGAGCGAGACGCACACCACTCGTGTGGCCTATACGTCGCACGACGCAGTTTCGCTCGCGCATGACTTTCTTCCCAATGTCGCGCTGCTTGACATTGGCCTGCCGGATATAGACGGCTACGAACTCGCGAAACGCCTGCGCCCCAAGGGCGCGAAGATACCCGTACTCGTTGCCGTTACAGGTTACGGGCAAGCGGAGGATCGCTTACGCGCCCAAGTCGCCGGCTTCGACTATCATTTTGTCAAGCCCGTGGACATAGACGATCTGCTGGGCTTGCTTTCAACGTTGCGACAGCAGGATTAATGCTGAAATTCTCGGAACAGGCCGCAGGCTGCAACGACGCTTAGGAGTGGAACAAATAAGGCACCGCGAATGCACTTAAGCATGACGCGTACCTCATTTGACGACTGCGTTTCGTGAGCGAACTGCAATCAGTCGCGCGCCCTATATTGGTGAAGCTCATATACGCGGCTGCACTATTTTGGAATGCTATTGACCTTGATTGGGCTTGGGTCCAGTACGGCCCCAATACTTCCGAAGCAGTTCGTTTTGGAAAGGCACCATTAGGACAATGGATTTCCTTGACTTCTTTACGTTTGCGGAAAAAACAATTTGTTGGTTCACTGCAACATGGAGTTCATCGAGCGCTTTCAGCCGAGCGCACAACGGTGAATAATGATTCCACCGATCTATAAATATTGATGTAAAGGATTACTGATTTTATACGGTCACGACCGACTCTCTCGCGTCAAGTTGACCGATCGGGATTTTCGTATTCTGTGCTTCGGGGCCTGTGAATTATTCATTTTTAGAATGAATCTCGCCGCTATTTACTGGAGTGAAGCCATGAAAAAGAAAGTTATTGCAGCCGCCCTTCTGGGCGTGCTGGCAAGTGCCGCTCACGCGCAAAGCAGCGTCACCCTGTACGGCCTGCTTGACGTCGGTGTCACGTACACGAACAGCCAGGTCACAGTCAATGGCGGCCACAGCAACGTACAGTTGGTGAGCGGCCCGGTGGATGGCAGCCGTTGGGGCCTGCGCGGAGCGGAAGACCTGGGTGGTGGCCTGAAGGCAATCTTCACGTTGGAAAGTGGCTTTAACCTGAACGACGGAACCCTCGCATACAACGGTCGCGAGTTTGGCCGCCAGGCCTTCGTCGGCCTGTCGAGCGTCGACTATGGTGCGCTAACGTTAGGCCGCCAGTACGACAGCATGGTGGATTATGTAGGAC
>NZ_JBAUSA010000994.1:0-6277 GCF_049581465.1 Caballeronia sp.
GGCTCGTGTTCGCGGGTACGCAGAACTTGCCCATGACGGTCCAGCTTAACAACATCATCAACACCACGACCGGCGAGCGCCTTTACAACGTCAATATGGCCGCGACCATCCTTACCTCCATGGTGCCGCTAGCCATTTATTTTGTGTCGGGCCGCTGGTTTGTTCGCGGCATCGCTTCCGGTGCGGTCAAGGGTTAGCCCAGGGTTCATCTCATGTCTACTGTCATGTCGAACGTATCAATCCGAGATCTGGACATTCAACTCGGCGCGAACAAAATCATCCAGTCGCTTGACCTGGAGGTCGAACCGGGCGAGTTCCTCGTGTTGCTCGGTCCGTCCGGGTGCGGCAAATCCACGTTGCTGCACAGCATTGCCGGTCTTATCGACGTGAGCGGCGGCAGCATTGAAATCGGTGGCCAGGATATGACCTGGGCTGACCCGAAGGATCGCGGCATCGCCCTCGTCTTCCAGTCCTACGCGCTCTATCCGACCATGAATGTGGAGCGCAATCTTTCGTTTGGCTTGCGCATAGCCGGCACGCCCAAGCCCGAGATCGAGCGGCGCGTGACGCGCGCGTCCGAGATGCTGCAGCTCGGACCGCTCCTCAAACGCCGGCCCGCACAGTTGTCGGGCGGACAGCGCCAGCGGGTGGCGATTGGCCGCGCGATCGTGCGCGAAGCCGACGTGTTCCTCTTCGACGAACCGCTTTCCAACCTCGACGCAAAGCTGCGCACCGAGTTGCGGCGCGAATTGAAGCAATTGCACAAGCGCCTTGGCGCGACCATGATCTACGTGACTCACGATCAGGTTGAAGCGATGACGCTCGCGACCCGCATGGCCGTGATGCGGGGTGGCGTGATCCAGCAGATCGGCACGCCCGCCGAGGTCTACGCGAATCCGAACAACCTGTTCGTTGCGACCTTCCTCGGGTCGCCGGGCATGAACTTGTTGAAGGGGTTCGTCCGGCGCGAAGCGGGGGCGGTGCGGTTTCGCAATGACCACATCGATCTCGACGTATCCAGTTATGCGTTCAAGCGCTCCCCGGCGGACAACCAGCCGTGTGTGCTCGGGGTGCGCCCCGAAGACATTTCGGTCGATGCTTCGTCGGCGCATCGCGGCACGGTGTCGCTGGTAGAACCGATGGGCAATCACAGGGTCATCTGGTTCGATTATCATGGCGGCCAAATCGCGTCGATCGCGCAGGACACGGCGACGACGGCGGTCGATGAAGTGACTGGATTCTCCATCGACAGCAAGCGCATTTCGCTCTTCGACGAAACCGGCGGGGATCGGCTCTAAGCCCTACCCTGTCAATTTTTTGCCGCCCATAACGGAGCTATTGTGACCACCCTGAAGGACGTTGCGGCGCTTGCCGGAGTCGGCATGTCGACCGCATCGCGCGCTATCTCCGGCCGTGGACCCGTTTCCGCCGACGCGCTCGCGCGCGTGCAGGCCGCCATTGCCGAGTTGCATTTCAGGCCCTCGTCGATCGGTCGCGCGCTGTCGACGCAATCGCTCGGCATGATCGGCATTTTCGTGCCTTCGTTTTTCGGCTCGTATTACGGCACCATTCTCCAGCAGACTGATACCGAGTTGCGCGCCGTGCATCGGCATGTCGTGGTGGCCGCCGGTTGTGGCGATGATTCGCCGCGCGAGCAGGCCATCGAAGCGGTGGAGTTCCTGATCAGCCGCGATTGCGACGGCGTGGTCGTCATCAGTCATGACCTGAGTGACGAAGACCTGATCAAGCTGCACGGGATGCACCCGAAAATGGTGTTCCTCAATCGTCATTTCGAGCTGATGCCTGAGGCGTCCTTTTGCGCCGATCATCATCTCGGCGGCGCGCTCGCGGCGCGGGCGCTGCTTGCCTATCAGCATCGCAAGATAGCCGTGATTTCGGGGCCTTTCACTGCGTCCGACAATCAGATGCGCCTGGACGGGTTCTTCGCAGAACTGGCCCGTCATGGAATCGACCGTGCGTCCATTCCCATGATCTAATCCGACTTCACGCCAGAAGGTGGGTATAGCGCAGCGCGGCAACTGATTGCATCGAAGAAGCGCTTTACCGGGCTTTTCTGCGCGAACGACACCATGGCGGTCGGCGCGCTGTCGTGCCTGAAGCAAGCGGGCATCGTCGTGCCGGACGACATGTCCGTGGTGGGCTACGACGACGATTACACCGCCGCTTACACCGCGCCGGGGCTGACATCGGTTCGTATCCCGACGGCCGAACTCACGCAGAACGCGGTCAGGTGGCTGCTCAACGAGTGCTATGGCACGTCCTATCCGATCCATCGCGAATTTCCCGTCACACTGACGATGCGCGCCTCCATGGCGAACCCCGCGAAGCTCGGGCGCGCAGCGACACGCGCCCGATAAGGGTCGTACCATTGCGGCGCGTTCGGCCCGCGGCTGTCGAACGCGTGGTCGAGTAGCGCGATAAATGAAATAAGTGCCTGCAACATCAAGCGCGCCTCCCGGCGCGCTTTTTCGCATGGCGGATGGCAGTTCGTCGCGATCTAACAGAAGAATTAATAACGCTTAATTTGTGATCCGCCTCGCTAACGTCCAAACTATGAAAACTGGCAACGCGTTGTTCGCGCGGTGCCGCGAACAAAGCTAGACCAGAGTTCCAACACTTGTTGGTCGATCTGCGCGCCGGTTCGCGGCATAGGCTTGGAAGTCTCGATTTGTCAGACCAAATGCATCCGAATTCGTTTTCGAACTTATCGATTGCAAGGAGAATTCCGCTATGTGCGCCAAACCGAAGCGCAGGACACGGATCCAACTCGATGCGTGGTCGCAGACACTCGCCTTGCTAGCGAAACTCTCGTTCGGTAACGAGGGGCCTTCCACCCGCCGCGACGAGCGCCCCGGCGGTTTGGTCCGACGTCTGCCGTTGATCTACGAGCCTTGTCCTGGCGCAGTACCGAAAGTCCGCATACTGGAGCGGCCCAGCAAGAACACCGCGATCATCTCGTGGTTCGACCCGACCGTCTGCCGCTATGGCGACCAGCCGTGGCGCGCAAGCCGGGCGCGACAGCCCGGCACGTGCGCCCTCACCGGGAACAGCATCCGCCGCGGCGATCCGATCTATCGTCCGCGCACGGTTCGGCCATGTCCGTTGAACGCTAACGCCATGATCCTTGCTAGTTGTGTGGAATACGCGAGCGCTGAACCGATAATGCCTTCGAGCGTGGCGAGTATCGGGCGGTGAGCCCGTGGGGGGTGAGTGTGGGGCTAGCCGACAGTCTCCAGCTCGCCCTCCCCATTCGCCTCCTCCCACCCGGCGAGCCATCGTTCGAGATCCTCCGGCGGCAACGGGCGGCTTACATGGAACCCCTGGGCCAGATCGCATCGCAACACCTTGAGGCGCTCAAGCATCGCCTCGCTCTCAACGCCTTCGGCCACCACCTTAAGGCCCATGTTGTGGCCAAGATCAATGGTCGAGCGCACAATAATCTCATCATCCTCGTCGTCGGCCATGCCGATCACGAACGACTTGTCGATCTTCAACTCGTCCACCGGCATGCGCTTCAAATAGGACAGCGACGAATACCCGGTCCCAAAGTCATCGACGGAAAGACGCACGCCAAGCGCATGCAAACGATCAAGCGTTTCAATAGCGTGGTTCGGGTCGTCGAGAATCGCACTCTCCGTGATTTCAATCCAGATCCAGCGCGGCGAAACGTCGTACTTCTTGAGAATCCTGTCGACCGTTTCAGGCAACCCCGAGTTGATCAGGTCCCGTGCCGACACATTGATCGACACATCCAGTTCGAGACCCATCGCGCGCCACAGTCCGCACTGACGCACGGCGCGGTCGATCACCCAACGTGAAATCACCTTGATATAACCCGTCTGCTCCGCAAACGGGATGAACTCGTCAGGCGAAATAAAGCCGCGCGTAGGATGGTCCCAGCGCACCAGCGATTCCACGTATTTCACGCTGCGGGTCGCCAGATCGACCTTGGGCTGATAGTAAAGCTTGAGCTCATCGCGTTCCACCGCCTGGCGCAGTTCGCTCATCAGCGAAAGCCGCTCAGCACTGTGCTGGTCGTCGCGCTCGTCATAGAGCGCGAAACCGAGGTTGGCGCGCTTGGCCGTGTACATCGCGACATCGGCCCGGCGCAGCAAGGTATTCATGTCGGTACCATTGTTCGGATAGCTCACTATCCCGATGCTCGCGCCCACATCCACGATCTGGCCTTCGATCATCAACGGATGTTCAAGCGCCTCAAGCAAACGCGTGGCGACAAGTTGCGCCGATTGCGCGTCATCGGTGGGAAGCAGGACCGCAAATTCATCGCCACCGAGACGCGCGATCGTGTCGGAGGTGCTTGGCAGACTTGCGCGCAAGCGGTTGCCGACTTCATGCAACAACAGGTCGCCTATATGGTGACCCAGCGTGTCGTTGACATACTTGAAGCGGTCGAGATCCATCATCATCACGCTCAACGCAGAGCCGAGTCGGAGCGCCTCGCTGATCGCCTGCTGCAGGCGTTCGCTAAAGAGCGCGCGGTTCGGCAGGCCTGTCAGGCGGTCGAGATAAGCGAGATCCGTGATCCTGCGCTCGCGTTCGGCAATGCCATCTCGCATCTGGTTGAACGCGACCGCCAACTCGCTGATCTCGTCGTGACGCCTGACTTCCAGCGCGTCGGTGCGCTCGCCCCGGCCGATACGGCGGGCAAAGCGCGTCAGCGCTTCAATGGGCCGCGTCACGCTGCGCGCCGTAAGGAAACTCCCCACCGCCGATACCGCGACACCCAGCAGCGTGATCAGCAGCAGCGTGGACTGGAGCTTGCTGTACGGCGCCATCGCTTCGTTGAGCGAACGTTGCAGCACGACCGTCACAGTCGCATCGCCGGAGGACGGCAGCGTGAACTCGCGCATGGCGTAGTCGCCGTCGGGCAAGGAAATCGTCGACGCGTGCGGCCCCGCGTGCTTCGTCTCGGGCATGTCCAACCCCGCCTGCAGCGCACGCCGCGATGCGAGCGGCAGCGAGCTTGCCAGGATGCGCGGCGCAGCCGTACCCGAAGCGCCATTCAGTTTGTCGACGAACGACACGTCGAGCGACGTGATCGAACGCATCTCGGTCGCGAGCGCATCGTCGACGAGAAAGCCCATCGTGACCCAGGCGACCGGAAGCGGCGCCTTCACGGGCACGGCCACCAGTTGATAAAGATGCCCGTCCATCACGCCGATAGAGGCAGCGTCGCCGTCGCGCGTGGCGCCAACGAGGAGCGCCGGCCACGGAAACGGCGTGCCGACCTTGGCCGGTCCGTGGCTATCGGCAAGGAGCACACCGTCGAGCGTCGCCAGCATCACGACGTCGGCATGAACCCGGTCGCCGTGATTCTTCAGTGCGGATGAGACTGTCGCTTCGTCACGCGTGCCCACTGCCGCGCGAAAGCCGTAGTCGGCCGCGACAATCGTCGACGCCTGCCTCAGTTCCTCGCGATCCGATCGCATGACCTGATTGAACACCCGCTCCGCGACCGACAACTGGTCGTCGGCGTTATTGCGGGCGTTCGAACTGATAGCCGTGTGAATCACCACGAACGCGGCCACTTGCACCACGAGCATCAGGAGGACGAAGACGACCGCAATGCGGGCGCGCAGGCTATGGAGGCGCATGTCGGTGGTGGCCTCAGGCGGGCGGGGCTAGCAGTTCAAGCGTGAACTTGGCCGTGCCATCGGGGTTCGGCGTGATCGTCTGGACCGGATGCGGCGCGCCGTCCTTCATGCGGTATTGCCACGCAGCCACGCGATACGGCTCCGCCGGCAAGTTCTCGATCGTGGCCTTGCCCGACGCGTCCGTCATGGCGAAGTACGGGGTGTCGACCACGAGGACGTAGGCAATCATCATGTCGTGGATGTTGCAGCCCATCACGACCAGGCCGGGTTTGTCGAAGACAACCGGCTTGGCCGACACGCCGTGATAAAGATTCAGTTCGAATTTCTTCGCGGGCGAGAATGAATAGACATCGTGCTCGAAGTTGTCCTTGTTCGGAAATGTCACGCTCGCGCCAGTCTGGATCACGGAGACGAGCGGCACGAACTGCCGCTTGATCTGGTCGATGACCGCGCCTGCCGGCGCCTTCGCCGGCAATTTGCCACTGAGCGGCGTGGCGTAGACCACGGCGTCGGCCACCGGCGCGCCGGTCTTGTCGACGACTTCGATCTGCAGGGTCGACGCGCTGGCGTACGACGCCAGCGCGCCTATGCAGCCAAACACCGCCGCGAGAATCCGCGATCCAATCCGCATTTTTCTAGCC
>NZ_JBAUSA010000995.1:0-3943 GCF_049581465.1 Caballeronia sp.
GAATAGCGGTGGCGCGAATGGCTCGCCGCAGGCTCGGGCCGCAGGCGGCGGACGACACGGGGGCGGTGCGGGGATGGACGCACAGCCGCAACCGGTGCACGTGGCAACCGCTACGCAAGGCGACATGCCCGTCGTGATCAATTCGCTTGGGACGGTGACACCTCTCGCAACGGTCACGGTCAAGACCCAGCTCAACGGCACGCTGCAAGAGGTGGCATTTCGCGAAGGCCAGATGGTCAAGAAGGGCGACCTCCTCGCCCAGGTCGACCCGCGTCCCTACGAAATCTCGTTGCGCAACGCGCAGGGCACGCTGGCGAAAGACCAGGCATTGCTGCAAACCGCGCGTCTCGATTTGCAGCGTTACCAAACGCTGCTTTCGCAGGATTCCATCGCGAAGCAGCAGGTCGACACGCAGGCCTCGCTCGTCCAGCAATATGAAGGCACGGTCAAGTCGGATCAGGCGAACGTCGATACTTACAAGCTCGATCTGATCTACGCGCGCATTACTGCACCTGTGTCCGGGCGCGTGGGCTTGCGCCCGGTCGATCCAGGCAATTACGTGACCACCAGCGACACGAACGGCGTCGCGATCATTACTCAACTGCAGCCGATCAGCGTCATCTTCACGACCTCCGAGGACAACCTCACGGCCATTTTGAAGCCGCTGCACGCGGCCACGAACATGTCGGTGACAGCCTACGACCGGTCGAACACGGTTTCACTGGAAAGCGGTTACCTCGAAACGGTCGACAATCAAATCGACACCACGACCGGCACCGTCAGGCTGCGCGCCATGTTCGAGAACAAGGAGTCGATGCTGTTTCCGAACCAGTTCGTGAACACCAAACTGCTGGTCGATGTGATCAAGGACGCGGTCATCGTGCCGACACCCGCGGTACTCAACGGTTCGTCAGGCGCGTTTGTGTATGTGGTGAAGCCGGACAACACGGTGACGGTGCGCAACATCAAGATCGGTCCAGTCGACGGCGAGCGCACCAGCATCAAGACCGGCTTGCAGGTAGGCGAACGCGTGGTGATCGACGGCTCCGACCGGCTGAAGGAAGGCGCCAAGATCACCATTCCGGCCGATGCACCGAAAACGGCTTCCGGTGCATCGCACGCGACAGCCGCATCCGGCGCTTCCGGTGCACATCACGGCCGGCATCGGCAACAGCCACAGCAGCAATGACGTTTAAGACACCCGCATGAATCCATCACGCCTCTTTATCCTGCGTCCGGTCGGCACGGCGCTGCTGATGGCCGCAATCATGCTGGTCGGCCTCGTCGCATTGCGCTTCCTGCCGTTGTCAGCGCTGCCTGCCGTCGACTATCCGACCATCCAGGTGCAGACGTTCTATCCGGGTGCGTCCCCGGACGTGATGACCACGTCGGTCACGGCGCCGCTCGAGAAGCAGTTCGGGCAGATGGCAAGCCTGAACCAGATGTCGTCGCAGAGTTCGGCGGGTGCGTCCGTCATCACGCTGCAATTCAGCCTGGACCTGCCACTCGATATCGCGGAACAGGAAGTTCAGGCAGCCATCAACGCAGCGGGCAATTTATTGCCGTCGGACCTGCCCGCGCCGCCGATCTACGCGAAGGTGAATCCCGCCGACGCGCCGATCATCACGCTCGCCATCAGTTCGAAAACGTTGCCACTCACCTCGGTCCAGGATCTCGCCGATACCCGGCTCGCGCAGAAGATTTCACAAGTCGCGGGCGTCGGGCTGGTCTCGGTCAGCGGCGGCAACCGGCCGGCTGTGCGGATCCAGGCGAACACCCGGGCGCTCGCGTCGTACGGGTTGAATATCGACGACTTGCGCACGACGATTTCGAACCTGAATGTCAACACGCCCAAGGGTAATTTCGACGGTCCCACGCGCGCGTACACGATCAACGCGAACGACCAGCTTACCGACGCCAGCGCCTACCAGAGCGCTGTAATAGCGTACAAGAATGGCCGTCCGGTCATGCTGACGGACGTCGCAACGGTCATTCAGGGTCCGGAAAATACCAAGCTCGGTGCCTGGGTGAATAGCACGCCGGCCATCATTCTCAATGTGCAGCGCCAGCCGGGCGCGAACGTGATCGCGGTCGTCGACGGCATCAAGGCAATCCTGCCGCAACTGCAGGCCGCACTGCCGGCCGCGCTCGACGTGCAGATCGTCACCGACCGGACCACGACTATCCGTGCTTCGGTGCGGGACGTGCAGTTCGAACTGGCGCTCTCCGTGGTGCTGGTCGTGCTGGTGATCTATTTGTTCCTCGCGAACGTGTGGGCTACGCTGATCCCGAGCTTGTCGGTGCCGGTTTCGCTGGTGGGCACGCTCGCTGTGATGTATTTGTGCGGCTTCTCGCTCGACAACCTTTCGCTGATGGCGCTGACGATCGCGACCGGGTTTGTCGTCGATGATGCAATCGTGATGATCGAGAACATCGCGCGCTACGTGGAGGAAGGCGAGTCGCCGCTCGAAGCCGCGCTAAAAGGCTCGCGCCAGATCGGCTTCACCATCATCTCGCTCACAGTCTCGCTGATCGCCGTGTTGATTCCGCTGCTTTTCATGGGCGACGTCGTCGGGCGCCTGTTCCACGAGTTCGCCATTACGCTGGCCGTGACCATCGTGATATCGGCGGTCGTTTCGCTGACGCTCGTGCCCATGCTGTGCGCGAAGCTGTTGCGCCACACGCCCGAGAAGGAGACCGGCCGGTTCGAGAGGCGGGCGCATCAGTTCATCGACTATGTGATCGGGCGTTACGCGGTCGCATTGACGTGGGTGCTCGACCGGAAGGGCTCGACGCTCGTGGTCGCGCTGCTCACGCTCGTGTTGACGGTCCTCCTCTACATATGGATTCCCAAGGGCTTCTTCCCGACGCAGGATACGGGCGTGATCCAGGCGATCACGCAGGCGCCGCAAGCCGCCTCCTATGATGCCGTCGCGCAGCAGCAGCAAGCGCTTGCCGCGCAGATACTCAAGAATCCGGACGTTGAAAGCCTGACGTCGTTCATTGGCGTGGACGGGACGAATATCACGCTGAACAGCGGCCGCTTGCTGATCAACCTGAAGCCGCGCGACGACCGCAGCAATACGTCGAGCGACGTGATTCGCGCGCTGGAAAAGGACGTGGCGAACATTCCCGGCATCAAGCTCTATATGCAGCCGGTGCAGGATCTGACGATCGATTCCACGGTCAGTCCGACGCAATACCAGTTCATGCTCACTGATCCGAACCCGACCGAGTTCGCGCAATGGGTGCCCAAGCTGATCGCCCGCTTGCAGCAGTCACCGTTATTAGCCGATGTCGCGACCGACCTGCAGCAGAACGGCCAATCGGTCTATGTGGAAATCGACCGCTCGACGGCCGCGCGCTTTGGCATCACACCCGCCACCGTCGACAACGCCCTCTACGACGCCTTCGGCCAACGCATCATTTCGACCATCTTCACGCAGTCGAACCAGTACCGCGTGATCCTGGAATCCACGCCTACCGAGGCGCATTACAGCGAAACGCTGAGCGGCATCTACTTGCCTTCTTCGACGGCCGCAAGCGGGCAAGTGCCACTGTCGGCCATTGCCACGTTCCACGAACGCGCCGCGCCACTTCTGGTGACGCACCTCGGCCAGTTCCCCGCGACCACGGTGTCCTTCAACCTGGCGCCCGGCGCCTCGCTGGGCGCGGCCGTGAAGGCGATTGACCAGGCGAAACAGGACATCGGCTTGCCTGCGTCGTTCCAGGTCCGCTTCCAGGGCGCCGCGCTTGCGTTCCAGGCGTCGCTTTCGAACGAGCTGTTCCTGATTCTCGCGGCCATCGTCACGATGTATATCGTGCTGGGCGTCCTGTACGAGAGTTTCATCCATCCCATCACCATTCTCTCGACGCTGCCGTCCGCCGGCGTGGGCGCGCTGCTGTCGTTGATGATCAGCGGCCACGACCTCGACATCATCGG
>NZ_JBAUSA010000996.1:0-4733 GCF_049581465.1 Caballeronia sp.
GATTGGGTGAGCGTTACCGAGGTGAGCGTTGTTAGAGCAGGTCAACGGTTTTCAGGAAGGCGAGTGGTGAAAGTAGCGAAGGTCAAGACGCTTTACGTGTGTACCGAATGCGGCGGACAGGCGCCGAAATGGCAGGGGCAATGTCCTGCCTGCGGGACGTGGAATACGTTGGTCGAGTCGGTGGCGGAGTCGCCCTCGGTGCATCGCTTCCAGGCGCTGGCGAAAACCTCGCCGGTGCAGCGTTTGTCGGAGATCGAGGCGTCCGACGTGCCGCGTTTTACGACCGGAATCGGTGAATTCGATCGTGTCCTGGGCGGCGGCCTGGTGGCGGGCGGCGTGGTCCTGATTGGCGGCGACCCGGGCATCGGCAAATCTACGTTGCTGTTGCAATCGCTGGCGGAAATCGCGCGCGAGCGGCCTGCGCTCTATATCAGTGGCGAAGAATCGGGGGCGCAGATTGCATTGCGCGCGCAGCGCCTCGGACTACTGGGCGATTCAGGCGCGCCTGCGCCTGATCTCCGGTTGCTGGCCGAAATCCAACTCGAACGAATCCAGGCGACCATCGATTCGGAACGGCCGGAAGTCGCCGTTATCGACTCCATCCAGACGGTCTATTCCGAAGCGCTGAGCTCCGCGCCCGGGTCCGTCGCGCAGGTTCGCGAATGCGCCGCACAGCTCACCCGGATCGCAAAGCAGACGGGCACGGCAATCATCATGGTTGGCCACGTGACGAAGGAAGGCAATCTCGCGGGGCCGCGTGTGCTGGAGCACATCGTCGACACGGTGCTGTACTTCGAGGGTGACACGCACTCGTCGTTCCGCCTCGTGCGCGCATTCAAGAACCGCTTTGGCGCGGTGAACGAACTGGGTGTTTTCGCGATGACCGAGCGCGGTTTGCGCGGCGTGGCGAATCCATCGGCGCTGTTTTTATCGCAGCATGAGCAGAGCGTGCCGGGTTCGTGCGTGCTGGTGACGCAGGAAGGATCACGGCCGTTGCTGGTGGAAGTGCAGGCGTTGGTGGACACCGCGCATGTCCCCAATCCGCGTCGTCTCGCTGTGGGTCTGGAGCAGAACCGGCTCGCGTTGCTGCTGGCGGTGCTGCATCGCCACGCGGGTATCGCGTGCTTCGATCAGGACGTCTTTCTGAATGCCGTGGGTGGCGTGAAGATCACGGAACCCGCCGCCGATCTCGCCGTGCTGCTCGCGATTCATTCTTCAATGCGTAACAAAGCGCTGCCCAAAGGTCTGATCGTGTTTGGCGAAGTCGGGCTGGCTGGAGAAATCCGGCCGTCGCCGCGCGGTCAGGATCGCTTGAAGGAAGCGGCGAAGCTTGGTTTCTCGATAGCCTTGATTCCGAAGGCGAATGCGCCGAAGCAGCCTATTGATGGCCTCCAGGTCATTGCGGTAGACCGGATCGAAGAAGCGATCGATCGTGTGCGCTCGCTCGCGTGATGGGTCGCCCGATCAGGGTCCGATCAGTCATGGATCCGGCCCCTCGTAACGCCGCGTAACCAAGTCGGTGTTGCGTGTAACCCACGCGGCGCGCGCTTTTTTTATGCTTCTATCGTGATTAACCCCGATACGAGCGGAAAAGGACGACGCCTTGAAACACGCTGATCAAACACCGTCACATCCTTCGTTCCATCTGCGTGGATGCCGAGTATCTGCTCCAATCCAGCAGCCCTGGGGCGGAGGTTGCAGAATTGTTGAATGGATCGACGCAGAAGGACAGATTTCGCGCCGTGTGGTGGCGGCGAATGTGACCGAAGATGAAGTGGTCGCAACCATCAGGCGACACGTCAAGGGGCGCAAGCACTTTTTGGTCGACGACGAACGGTTGCCGAGGGAGACACTGCCAAGGCGGTAGGGGTGGGCAGACTGGCTTGGTCTGCTAGCGTAGTGCGCATATCCGCGCTGCATTGCGCTGCACGCGAATTGAGACCGGTCGAAACCGGCGGTCCCCACGCAACCCGAGAAACACCTTCGGGCCGTGGCTCAAGCGAACAGCCCGCTTTGAACACCCGCGCGTTCCTCGTCAATGCACCGGTCAATCATTCGCGATACCGCGTCGATATTGCCAACTAGAATGACGCGCGTATCTCCACGATAAACCCGCACCGGCGCCCGTTGCTCGGATTGCGCATGCACGCAGGTGTTCAGCGAAACCCGCGCGAACGCAGGCTGCCGCGACGGTAGTACTGGTAGCGAGGGCAGTCCCGCGAGGAGATCAGGAACGGGCGTCGTCTTCGGCACCTTGCAGGAGATCAGCGAGCGCAAATGCCGCAAGCGGCCGAATGCGCGCACAGGCAAGGGTGCCGGCACGAAGGAAGGTGTTAAAGACGCGCCAGAAAATAAACGGACAAAGCGTTCCATGATGTTTCTCCGAAGACGATAGGACGCGCACCGGCTCGCCGCCGCTGCGGTGTCCGTCACGTCATTTAAGACACAAAGCTTTGTCGAGCGATCAGAGCTCGCCTGAACGGATCAATCCCACCGCAATGCCTTCCAGCGCGAAGTCGTCGCTACCCGAAGCCACGAAGATATTTTCGTAATCGGGGTTCTCGGCGATCAACTCGACACCATCCGGCCGACGCTTCCAGCGCTTCACGGTAACGTCGTCTCCAAGCCGTGCCACGACAATCTGGCCGTCTTTCGCTTCGCTTTTCTTCTGCACAGCGAGCAGGTCACCATCGAAGATGCCCGCGTCGCGCATGGATAAGCCCCGGACTTTCAGCAAATAGTCCGGCTTGCTTGAGAAAAGCGCCGGATCGCAGGCGTAATGCCTCGAGATATGTTCCTGCGCGAGAATCGGACTACCCGCAGCGACACGCCCGACCAGCGGCAAGGACAACTGCATGATGCTTGCGTGGGGCAACGTGAACTGATGCGGGGTGTCGTCGGTATGGCCGTTATTCAGCAAGCGAATGCCGCGCGACGAACCGGCTGCAAGCTCAATCACGCCCTTACGCGCCAATGCCCTCAGGTGTTCTTCGGCCGAGTTGGCAGAACTGAAGCCCAGTTCGGCCGCGATCTCCGCGCGCGTGGGCGGAAACCCCGTCCGGTCGATGGCGCGCTGGATCAACTCGAATACTTCCTGCTGCCGGGCGGTCAACTTGCTCAATTTAGTCACGTGCGGGGTGCTCCATGTAGGCCGTTCGTCTACTGTATGGATGAACAGATGACTGTAGTTTTATACAGTATTCATCTCTTTTCAAGCTTTACTTTAAGTACGCCGTCGTCAACCTCCCACAGACTGGCCAAAACGCGCGTTGGGACGCCCGTTCGTCTGCCGGAGCGCCGCGTCCAGCCGTCGTTAGCACTTTTTCATCTTAAAAAATGAATAACTATTATTTTTACTAATGAAGGCGCGTCGATAGACTCCGTTTATTGATTACAAAAAACGGGAAACGGGGAATGCAAAGTCGAAATTCGGGTTTGGGGGCGGGTGTTAGACGGTGGCTCGCGACTTGGCTATTGGGCGTTGGGATGATTGCGCAAGCGCATGCCGACACCTCGTTTCTCAATGTGTCGTATGACCCGACACGCGAGTTGTACCAGGACTTCAACCAGTCTTTCGGCAAGAAGTGGAAGGCTGAAACGGGCGAGTCGGTGACTTTCAAGCAGTCGCATGGGGGTTCGGGCGGCCAGGCACGTTCGGTCCTCGACGGCCTGCAGGCGGATGTGGTCACGCTGGCGCTCGCGTATGACATCGATGCGCTGGCGGCAAAGGGTCTGGTCGCGCCGGACTGGCAGAAACGCTTGCCGGACAACGCATCGCCGTACACGTCGACGATTGTTTTCCTCGTGCGCAAAGGCAATCCGAAGCAGATCAAGGACTGGCCCGATCTGATCCGCCCGGGTGTGTCGATCGTGACGCCGAACCCCAAGACGTCGGGCGGCGCGCGCTGGAATTACCTCGCCGCCTGGGCGTACGCCGAGCACCTGCCCGGCGGCAACGACCAGACCGCCAAGGAGTTCGTCACCAAGCTTTACAAGAATGCAGGGGTGCTCGATTCCGGCGCGCGCGGCGCGACCACCAGCTTCGTGCAACGAGGACAAGGCGACGTGCTGATCGCATGGGAGAACGAGGCGTTCTTGTCGCTGAAGGAATTTGGCGCGGACAAGTTCGAGATCGTGGTGCCGTCCGTGAGCATCCTGGCCGAGCCGCCGGTTGCCGTGGTCGACAAGGTGGTCGATCGTCATGGCACGCGCAAGCTCGCCGAGGCGTACCTCAAGTACTTGTATAGCGAGGAAGGGCAGGAAATCGCGGCGCGCAATTTTTATCGGCCGCGTTCAACGCAGGTGCCGGCCGCGCTGACCAAACAGTTCCCGAAGATCAAGCTTTACACCATCGACGATACCTTCGGTGGCTGGACCAAGGCCCAAAAGACGCACTTTGTCGACGGCGGCGTATTCGATTCGATCTACCAGCCGCAGTGAGCGGGATGATTCGCCGATGACAACCTTCACTTTCCGCAAACCGAGCGCATTGCCCGGCTTCGGCCTGACCCTCGGCATCACGGTGGCGTATTTGAGCCTCGTGGTGCTGATTCCGCTCGCCGCCACCTTTGCCAAGACCGCGACGCTCGACTGGGCGCAGTTCGTGCGCGCGGTGACGTCACCGCGCGTGCTGGCGTCGTATCGGCTGACATTTTTCGCCGCGCTCGGCGGGGCGCTGATCAATGCCGTGTTCGGCTTCCTGGTCGCGTGGGTGCTGGTGCGCTATACCTTTC
>NZ_JBAUSA010000997.1:0-5320 GCF_049581465.1 Caballeronia sp.
GCGCCGAGCAGCGCCGTGCCGTCGGTCATCGCGGCGTCGATCACTTGTCCCTTGCCGCTGTTGCGCGCCTCAACGAGCGCGCACGCTACGCCGAACGCGAGCATCATCGCGCCGCCGCCCAGATCACCGACCAGATTAAGTGGCGGCGGCGGCGCTTCCTCCGCGCGACCCATCGAGCCCAGCATGCCGCTGATCGAGATGTAGTTGATGTCGTGACCGGCTGCCTGCGCGAGCGGCCCGGATTGTCCCCAGCCGGTCATGCGGCCGTAGACGAGCTTCGGATTGCGCTGCAGGCACGCTTCCGGCCCAAGTCCGAGGCGCTCCATCACCCCCGGTCGAAATCCTTCGATCAGCACATCGGCCTGCTCGACGAGTGCCAGTACCTGTTGGGCACCTTCAGCAGATTTAAGGTCGATCGTGACAGTGCGCTTACCGCGCGCCGTGACGTCATAGCGAAGCGAATCCTGCGCAGGCGTCTTCCCGTCGAGGACGACGGAACGCTTGCCCCCGGGCCGGTCCACGCGAATGACATCGGCGCCCATGTCCGCGAGCATCATGCCGCAGAAAGGCCCCGGCCCGATGCCTACCATTTCCAATACCCGAATGCCCTGTAGCGGTCCGCTCATGTCAAATCGTCCTGATTCTTTCAAGTGAGGTTTTGAGGTCACGAGGCTCAGCCCAGCTTGCGGTCGTCCAGACCGAGGCTGCGCCCAATGATCTCTTTCATGATTTCGCTGTTGCCCGCGTAGATGCGTGAGATACGGGCGTCGGTGTGCATGCGGCTGATCCGGTATTCGTCCATGTAGCCCGCACCACCGTGCAGCTGCACGCCTTCATCCGTCATGCGCCCCTCCAGCTCCGAGCAGAGCAGCTTGGCCGCAGCAGCCGTTTCCGAACTCAACTTGCCCGCGTTGTGCAGCAGCACGCACTGGTCCACGAATGTCTGCAGCGCGTCGAGCTCCTCAATCCGGCCTGGGTCAACAACGACGCCAGTGACATCAACGGCGTGCCGTTTGTCTTCGAGTGATGAACCGCGGCCCGCGTCGCCCTTGATGCCGACATCGCCTTCCGCCTCGTTCAGCAGCCTTTGAACTGCGGTGATCGCTTCCCGACGAAGGCATTCACGCCTTCGCGGAAGTCCTCGGTGCGGCCTGCCCGTGACTGCAGTGCGGCTTCCCATTCCAGCTGCGTGGCGAGGTCATTGCCGCCGCTGGCGTTCAGCGCCTGCTTCGTGAGGCCGTAGGCCATCGTCGGCATGTTGGCAAGGTGCTTCGCCATCCTGGCCGCGTCCGCCTGCAAGGCATCGTCGGGATAGACCTTCCAGACCATGCCGATGCGTTGCGCCTCGTCGGCATCGATCTTCTCGGCCAGAATCGCCAATGCGCGGGCGCGCATGTCGCCAACGTAGCGCGGCAGGAAATAGGTGCTGCCGCAGTCGGGCACCAGTCCGATCCTGGAGAATGCCTGCAAAAAGCTGGCCGACTTGCCGGCCAGCACCGCATCGCCCGCCAGCGCGATGCCCATGCCGCCGCCAGCCGCTACGCCATTGACTGCGGTAATGATGGGTTTGGGCATGCTGCGTAGTGCAAGAATGATCGGGTTCAGGCGTTCGCGCAGGGAATCACCCAGGTCGATGACGGGATCTGCAGGCATCCCGCCGCCCAGGTCGGAACCGGACGAAAACCCCCGGCCCGCCCCCGTTAGCACCACCGCTCGCACGGTGGCGTCCTGCGCTGCACGTTCGACTGCTTCGCGCAGCGATTCCAGCATGTCGCGACTGAGGGCGTTGAGCACCTCAGGGCGGTTCAGTGTAATGGTGGCAACGCCTTCACTGGCGTGATAGAGCACTGATTCAGTCATGAGAGCGTCCGTCCTGCAGAGAGTGACAACTTTCGGGCGTGGCGACAAGGTCAGGCAGATTTTTTCAACGCGTCAGCAGAGGCGTCGCCCAGCAAGGCTCCGCCATCGCAATCGAGGATGGTGCCGGTGATATAACCGGCGTTGGGCGAGCACAGGAACAGCGCGGCATCGGCGACGTCCTCCTTGGTGCCGTAGTCGCGCAGGGCCAGTATGCTCTTGATGCGCGCCTGCATCTCGGGGGTGGAGGCGAGCCGGGCCATGCCCTCGGTGTCAGCGATGGGCCCTGGCGAGATGCCGTTCACGCGCACGCCGGCCGGGCCCCATTCCATCGCCAGGCATTTGATCAGCATGTTGATACCGGCCTTGGCCGCGCATGCGTGGGCCTGGAACATCTTGGGCTGTACGCCTTGCGGGGCGGAGATTGCGATCAGCGATGCGCCCGGCGTCTGCAGAAAACCAAAGCAGGCACGGAATACATTAAACGTGCCGATCAGGTCGATATCGACCACGGTCTTGAAGGCGTTGGCCGACATTTCCATCGCTGGTGCGCGGAAATTGCCTGCGGCGCCGGAGATGACTGCATCGAATGGCCCCAGCGTATCGCGCGCCTGCGTCATGGCTGCTTCTACTGCACCGTAGTCCCGCACGTCAGCGGCAATGCCGATGGCCTTGCCGCCGGCACCGTTAATAGTGGCCGCTGCCGCTGCGATCCGCTCCGGATCGCGGCTGATCAGCGCCAGCCGCGCGCCTGCGCGTGCGAAGCGCTGGGCGATGCCCAGGTTGATGCCTGACGACGCGCCTGCGACAAACACGGTCTTGCCCGCCAGGGCATCTTCGCGAAAAACTGTAGTCATGTGTCTCCTTTACTGCTGTCAGGTAGGATCGTTTTCAGCTGAAGGGTGTTCCTGCAAACCCCGTTGCCTGTCCTTTGTTGTCGGCCCGTTTTTCAAACGCGGCCGAACACGGGCGCCGATACGCCGGCGCTCCAGCCAGCAGAAATATCTGTGAAGGTGGCGCATCACGACGCCTGGCAACGATTGTCGTGCTGGCGGCTTCCCCGGACGCCTCCCCGAAGTGGGGGGGTAGTCGAATGGCAGACTCAACGGTGCGCCTCACCGGGTGAGCGGCTACCCCGAGGCCCTTTTGGGTCAACTGCGGTGGAAATAGCGAGTGAGCGGCAGCCGACTGTCTGTCGGCGAACGTCCGATGAAAAGGCATCAGTGGACGGCTGCGAATTGGAGGGGAATGTCCCTTCAGGGTCGGGAGCACGCATCCGGTTTCAGTCAGACCGGTCATTTGCGATCGTCGACCTTCGAATGTCAGGTAAGCGACCCGTAGCCGCCTGACTAACGCCGATACTCGAATGACCGCTCAGGCCGATGAAGGAGCATTCGTCTTTGACAATCCGATGGCCGCTTACGGAGTAAAGCTGACGCCCGAACGGCCGACCGACGACGCATGTGAACGGCAGGTTGTGGCCGAACGCGGGCAAACGTTAAACACGATGCGTGCTGCCGGCCATCGGTTCGCGTCCGTCTCCGTTCGGCCCACTCCGGCCAGTCACACTTCCCCGAAGCGGCCGTTCAAAACTTAGGGCGTTTCGACGCCGTGATACGACGTTCCGCGGCGAGGCAACCCGCCCGTTAGCAAGAATCTCCACCTACGCTCCCGCCATCAGCCGCGCGGCGGTGCGGTCCGATCGTGCACGCCGCCAAACAGGGCTGAGCCATGGGCAGCGGCAAGGCTTGCGGCGGTCTAGCGCTGCGCGCTACTCCTCCACGAGAGCCTCCAGCCGCCCGGCGCGTACCGCCTTTATCAACGCCGCGTGGTCACGCTTCGTCTGATCTGCATAGGCGAGCGCAAACGCGCCGATAGCCTCGTCAAAGGCGTCACCCTTGCCCAGATAGCCACTGATGGTCGTCGCATCCCCGGACTTGGCATGAGCGCGGGCTAAGGTCCAGCCGCAGAGCCCGGCGTAGCGTTTGAGCTGCGCGGCGGCGATGTCCTCGACCGGAACAGATATCTTCATGTCCCGCAACTGGCGCACAAAAAAGTCATGCCGCCCCCGCAACCATCCTAAAAAGATGTCGCTGGAAGACTGCATCAGCCGTTGTCCTATGACGACACGTTGTCCCTGATGGTCATAGTGGCTCTTTCCCGCATAGGGTTCGAGGACCGACCGGCGCGCCTCCTTGAATTGGAGGATCAGGGGATGGTCTTCTTCGTCGAAAAACAGCCCGATGAAGCACCTGGTTCCGACGCTGCCAATACCCACCACTTTCAGGGCGAAGTCTTCCAGGTGGTAGCGATCCAGGAGCACACGGCGCTCATCGGACAGCGATTGTCGATAGTCGACTAGTACCTCACGAAGCCGTTCCTCGAGGTCCGCTTCAGCGACGTGGAAGAGAAGCGGCGGTTGATCAACCAAGCGATGTCGCCCACCCACTTTGCCGACAATTTTGGGAAAGAGGTTTTCGACAACACGCTGGCGGGCTCTTTCTGCCAATTGTTCCCGAAACTTCTTCACCTTTTCATCGGGTGCCATCGCAACGAGGGTTTTCACGTCCAAGCGGGTATACCAGACTTCCAGAGGATTCATCCGGGAATACGCCCGCAAGTGTTCCCGATATGCGCGCACGCACTCCAGGACGGCTTTCCGGGAATCTGCGTCCGGCAACCGGTTATCGCGGCCAGCGACCGCGAAACTGACGGCCAGCCGTTTGAGGTCCCATTCCCAAGGTGCGGGCAGTGTTTCGTCAAAGTCGTTCAGATCGAAGACCAGATTTCGCTCTGGGGTGGCAAACAAACCAAAATTCAACAGGTGGCAGTCGCCACAGGCTTGCACCCGAAGACCTGTACTTGGGGTACTCGCAAGATCGTGGGCCATGAGCGCCGCCGAGCCGCGCAGGAACGTGAAGGGACTGCGGAGCATCCGGCCGTAGCGTATCGGCACCAGTTCCGGCAGTCGATCCTGATTTGATTCTTCCAGGATTTCTATGGGGTCACGGTGCTGGCCTGGCGATGTCCAGTCGGCGTGGCTGCTACGCGGCACGCTATCGCGCAACGCCTGACCGGCGGCGAGACGCTCTGCGCGGGCGTGAAGAACCGAGAGGTCCTCGGTGACGTTACTGACTTCGGTCTTTGACCCAGGCGCCTTCATCAAGGTTTCCATGGTTGCCTCCTCCTAGCTGAGTCGCGCCGCGACTTCCACTTTTGCATGACGCATCGTCACGGCGGCCGAGATTGTTGGCGAGCACGCGCACCACGATCATCCTTAGCGCGCTGTCCTGCCCCTGCTGTTCGTGCTGTTCGTGCTGTCAGCTCACGTGCGGACTCGGTATGTCACGTTAGCGCATCCGCGGTGCGGGGACTCTCAGATATCACAAAATCAGCCCCGTGCCGATGATCCGCCTAAACGATTGCAGGTGGGTCGCAGAGCACGATGGATACAACATAGACG
>NZ_JBAUSA010000998.1:0-4675 GCF_049581465.1 Caballeronia sp.
CGAACGTAGCGCGGCCCCAAATATTTAACCGGCAGTCGAACATCCACCTCAAGCACATGCGCCGCGCACACGCTTCGCCTCGACGGCCATATCTCGGTACCCTATCCGCGTGTTCGTGCTCGAACCGTCAAAGCGCGTCGTATGCGCTCTTTCATATTGCGTCGCACTTCACGCAACCAGATGGGTCAAACGCGAACCCGCGAGGTTTGCCGCCGACTAAGACCGGTGATCTATCCGGCCATAGCGGGGCCTTACGGCTAGGCGTTTGTTAGCGGCAATGGGTCGTGGAGGCGAAGCGTGTGCGCGCCGCTTGAGTGAGGGGCGGGTGTTCGACTGCGCGTTGATGCGTGGCGGCTGTACTATGTTCGTGCCAAAAACCTAAAGTGGAGCAACGACGACACTTAGGTATTCGCGGTTTGAACGCGTTTCTTTGCTTCGTTTCTTTGCGCGTTTGCAAAGAAATGAAGTCCCGCCCCGGACAGGGGCTAACAGAAATAAGCAAGAAAATACTACCTATGCAGAACGACCACGCTAGCAGAAGGACTCCGTCCTAGCCCCACACTCTCCGTGAGCAGCACCGCCCAAAGCCCTAGCCCGACGCTCTCCGCGAGCAGCACCACTCAAGCCCTAGCCCCACACTCTCCGCGAGCAGCACCGCCCAAACCCCACCCTAACGGAGTGCCCATTGAACACCCAATTCGAACCAACGGAACCGCGCCGCGCGGCCATCGATCAACTTGCCGGTCCGGTAGTCATCGAATTCGGCACGCCATGGTGTGGCTATTGTCGTGGCGCGCAGCCCCTCATTGCCGAGGCGTTCGAGACCCACGAGAACGTCAAGCACATGAAGATAGAAGACGGCAGCGGACGGCCGCTCGGGCGCTCGTTTCGCGTCAAACTCTGGCCTACGCTCGTCTTCATGAACCACGGACACGAAGTGACGCGCCTCGTTCGCCCGACCGCCGTCTCGCAGATCCGCGAAGCGCTCGCTCTCATCGACAACCCGCCGCCAGCGTGACAAGGGTATTTACCAATCACTCCTGAAGCGCGTGCTCGGTAAAGATCATCGATTTGAATCTCGTCTTCGCCACCAGGACACGCCCATGCCGCGCTTCGCTGCCAACCTGACCATGATGTACAACGAGTACGGATTCCTCGACCGGTTCGGCGCGGCGGCGCAGGACGGTTTCAAGGCGGTGGAATTCCTGTTCCCCTATGAGTTCCCGCCCGCGGATATCAAGGCGCAACTCGTCGATAGCGGCCTGAAACAGGCCATATTCAACGCGCCGCCAGGCGACTGGACAGCCGGAGAACGCGGGATCGCTTCGTTGCCAGGACGCGAGGACGAGTTCAAGCGCGGTATCGACATGGCGCTTTCATATGCCGCAGCGCTCGGCAACCAACGCTTGCATGTCATGGCCGGACTGCTCGCACCGGGACAGTCGCGCGAGCAGCATCGTGAGGTGTATCTCAAGAATCTTGCGCTCGCGGCCGAGATGGCACACGGCGCGAACATCACCATCGTGATCGAACCGATCAACACGCGCGACATGCCGTGCTTTTTCCTGACCCGGCAGGACGAAGCGCAAGCGATCTGCGAGGACATCGGTGCGCCAAACCTGCAAGTCCAGTTCGATTGCTATCACTGCCAGATCATGGAAGGCGACCTCTCCATCAAACTGCGCCGCGACATGATGCGGCCTAAGGCAGGCATCGGCCATATCCAGATCGCAGGGGTGCCGTATCGCAACGAACCGGACACGGGCGAGATCAACTATCCCTACCTGTTCGATCTGATCGACTCACTCGGCTATGCCGGCTGGATCGGATGTGAATATCGGCCGCGTGCGGGCACATCGGATGGCTTGGGCTGGCTTGACCCGTACCGCGCTGCCGGGCATGGGAAATGAAGAGTTGGATTGCGGGCGGTGAGGACGCTTACGCCGCGATGTGATACGTTTCCAGCCGCTGCCGAACCCCCAAACATCAAGGAGACATTATTCATGGAGCGTCGCTATCCCGACCCCGCCGTTCGTATTTTCGATCCACGCTTTAACGCACTGCGCGTCGCGGCGGCATCGGTCGAATGCCTGTATCAGGGCACGCGCTGGTCAGAGGGACCTGTATGGTTTGGCGACAGCCGCGCGGTGATCTGGAGTGATATTCCGAACAACCGGATGATGCGCTGGGATGAAGAAACCGGCGAGGTCCGCGTGTTCCGCAAGCCGTCGAACAATGCGAACGGCAATACGCGCGACCGCGAAGGCCGGCTCGTTACCTGCGAGCATCTGACCCGCCGCGTAACGCGCACCGAGTACGACGGCAGCATCACCGTGCTCGCCGATCAATACGATGGCAAACCGCTCAATTCGCCCAACGACGTGATCGTGAAATCCGATGGCTCGATCTGGTTCACCGATCCCACCTTCGGCATCCGTGGCTTCTATGAAGGCGAGCAAAAGCAATCCGAAGTGAAGCCGGCGGTGTATCGCGTGGATGGCACAAGCGGCGAGATCACGAAGATGACCGACGCGCTGGATGCGCCGAACGGCCTGGCATTTTCGCCGGACGAGTCGGTACTGTATGTGGTCGATTCACGTGCTGCACCGCGCAAGATTTTTGCGTTCGATGTAGCGGGCCAAGGCCGGACACTCTCGAACCAGCGTGAGTTGATCGACGCCGCCGACGGTACGCCGGACGGCTTTCGCGTGGATATCCACGGAAACTTGTGGTGCGGATGGGGTATGGGCAGCGACGAACTCGACGGTGTGCGCATCTTTACACCCCAAGGCGACCCGCTCGGACACATTGCATTGCCCGAGCGTTGCGCCAATGTTTGCTTCGGCGGCCGGCATCGCAACCGGCTATTCATGGCTGCGAGCCATGGCCTGTATTCGCTTTACGTGAATACGCAGGGTGCGCCCGGAGGCTGAACGCGCGGCCCCTCGAGTCACCGGTGCACTTTGTACACGCGGCCCGTTTCCAGGCCTTCGACGCTGCGGCTGTAAGCGAGCGCGACACGCGCGCCGGGGGCGGCTTCGAAGCCGCGAAAGTACGGGCCGAACGCTTCGCGCGCTTCTTCCAGCATGGTCGGGCTCACGACATTGATGCGCAGGCCGCGCGGCATTTCGATCGCCGCGCCGCGCACGAAGCCTTCAATCGCGCCGTTCACCGCGGCGGCACTCGCGCCGTACTGAATGGGTTCCTCACCGACAATACCGCTTGTTAGCGTGAACGAGCCGCCATCGTTCACATACCGTTGGGCGGCGAGTACGAGGTTGACCTGGCCCATGAGCTTGTCATCCAGGCCGATGCGAAATTGCTCGGGCGTCATCTGCGTCAATTCGCCGAAATGCACGCGACCCGCCGCGGCCACGATTGCATCGACATGGCCGATCGATGCAAACAACGCGTGGATACTATCGATATTCATCAGGTCGACGCGCTGGGCCCCACGCGTCGCGCCCACTTCAATGACTTCGTGACGCGGCTGAAACTCGGCAAATACCGCGCGGCCTAGGGTGCCAGTGGCACCTATTACGGCAATCTTCATGGGAGTCTCGTCGGAGAGTGAGGAATACGATCATTGTGCAGAGAGCGCGGCGGGAGGACAAGCGCACGCGTATCGTGCGCTTGACGCATTGCGAAGCCGACGTTTGAGAGGAACGCTTTACAATTTGCATCCGTAAAGGAGTCTTTATGAACACCTCAAGGACGAGGACACGATCTGCATCGCGAGGGTGTCGATAAAGCCGTTGAAGGCACGTTTCCTGCGAGCGACGCGCCATCGACGGGTGGTGCGACGCGTATCGAATCGCTGAAGCAATAAAAAAGCCGCACGATTATTCGTGCGGCTTTTCATCGACCGTCAGATACCTCGCCAGGCGTTGGTTGCGTCCTTGGTTACGTCTTACCTCGCCGTTGTATTTCGATTAAGCGGGATGGGTGAACGTGGTTGATCGAGTAGTGTCTGCGGCCACGCAGCGTACCGCCGCGACCATCACGTTCGACAAAATCATACTGACGTTCGACTTCCTCGACAGGGGGCGCGACCATGCCCTTGTCCACCATGCTAAAGCCAGTGTTTAGCGCCAATGCGACGCTGCTACGCGCTGGACGGCTATCGAAACCGCCCAAGCCATCGCCTTGTTCAACGACCGCATTGACCAGCGACGCATTGACTCCGACAAACGCATCGGGATTGTGTGCAAGCAACGCTTCGTCGGCGGCGGCGTCCCGATTCTTGCCGTCGGCGTCTACGGTGTCATCGAGCGTATCGTCGTTCAGGACGTCCATTGCGCGATGCGTTTCGTCGGTTTCGCTCACGGGTCCGGAATGCTTCAACGTACCTTCCTGACCGAGTCCTGCTTCTCTGCCTGCAGCCGCCTTGGCAACATCGCTTGGGTTGGCATGTGCCGTTTCGGTTTCGGGCTTCTTTAGCAAACTGTCTGCTGCGCGTTCGGTTTGCTTTTGCTGCGATTCACTCGTGTGCTCGTTGTCCATTTTGCTCTCCGCCTTGAACTCAAAGTAACCATGCCCTGACGCAAGAACCATTCCGCCGACTCACGTTTTGCGCGATGTGAGACAAGGAATCAACATGAGTAAACGTTCTAAGCGTTCGACGCCACAACGTTTTTTTTCAGCACAAAACGCATTTTCTCCAGAGTATGATTTG
>NZ_JBAUSA010000999.1:0-5381 GCF_049581465.1 Caballeronia sp.
GCCGTCGACAATCCCAGCCAGCCGATCACGCGACCCGGCAAATCGACGGGGATGAAGTCGAGCGAATTCATGAGCGCGACCCAGACAAACACGGTCAACGCGAGCGGGGCGATGAAGCGGCGGCTGCCGTGAATCATCGACTTCGACTGGTCTTCCACCATTTCGACCAGCATCTCGATGGCGCACTGGAAACGCCCCGGCACACCGGAGGTCGCCTTGCGCGCGGCCAGGCCGAGAATCGCGATCGTGACGAGGCCGCACAGGATCGACCAGAACAACGTGTCGATATTCCAGACGTGGATATCGAAGATCGACGTCTGATGTGAGGTGGAAAGATTCTGCAAGTGGTGCGCGATGTATTCCGACGGATCCATCGCGCGCGTTCCTTCGCTAGCTGCCATAACGTTAAAGCCACCCAAATTGTCGAAAATCTTGCGTCTCTGCCCGTGGGATCCCCGAACCGCCTGTTCGTTGCGGCTCGCAGGGCACGTGCCCGCGTGCAGGATCGAAATCCGCACGAATTATTTTGCTCTGATACCGTTGGCGCTGTGCCGTTTATACGTGTCCTGCGCGTGCTGCTTATTCTGCTTGTTCCCACGCCTCATCTCGATTGGCTACTTCCACGCCATCGCGACCCAGTACGTCTTCAGCGCGACGAGGTAGGTCACGAGAAGCGGCACCCACAGCACGCCTTTATAACCGTACGCAATAGCCGCGAACATGGCGATAGTCGCGCCCATCTTGATCGCTTCGCCGATCACCCAGCTCGCCACAGTTTCGGCGCCGCTCTTCGCCTTCAGGCGCGCCGCAAACAGCCCACTCGGAACCCAGCAGATCGCTCCTCCGAGGAACGCCGACAGCGCAGCAGCGCCCGGTGGACTGTAGAACAGCCACCATGCCAACGTCACACACAGGGACAAAACCATTTGCGCCGCCACGACCTTGAACGGCGTGACACGCGATGGACGACTCACATCAGGACCGAACAGCGTCTCCGCTTCCGCCCGCGTGAGCGGAACGATTTTGTTGTCCTGTGCTGATTCGATTGCTTCTGCGTCCCACGATTCGTCGAACGACGGATCAGGCCGACGAGGGGAAACGATAGGCTTGCCTTCAGTCGAGCGCAATTGCCGCCCGCTCTGTGCGCCTTCCGGCGCTCGATCCTGCTCTCGCACCGCCATCACGCTTCTCACCAAAGTCAGTCACAACCACGCATTCTTGGGCTTCGATTGCTCGCTAGCCTGAACACCTGGAGCCCGGATTATCGTCCACACTTACGTCGCGCTTTCGAGATCGGCAAGCTGATAAATCCGGGCGATTGTAAGCGATTGTTGTCACAGATTCAATAGTTTAGCTGCATCAAAAAACAAGCAGACGCCCCTGAAAAACCGGTCTCAGAACCGAGACTTCGCTTGCTCGTACAAGCAGTTTAGGTCGGATGAAGCGTAGAAAGGCCGGATGTCGTCATATACCGCTTTCAGGACGGATCTCGCGAGAATCGAGTCGTCTTCTTGTGCGAGGCGATATTGCAACGATACTGAATAAACGGCGTGGCGCATTCGAGACATACCGGGTCGTTCTGGGTCGGCGCGGCATTTCGTCACATCCTTGCTTGGAGGAATATGGCAGCTATTGGCCGAGCAAACCGGTGTGCGATCGCCAGACTGGCTTGTTGTGGGTCATGGCCCCGGGAAACGCGCGGTGTTGCGCCCTTGGGATAGCGGGGCGGCGCGAATAATCCTGGAATGGCGTTTCGTCTGAGTTCAGCGCCCATCGAGCTCGCGCGCATGTTCGTGCCGCGCCGGCCCCAAGGCGCCCCGCCCTGCTTTGATGCTATGCGCCTGGGTTCAAGCTCAAGCGACCGCTTGCGTCGCGCCGTCGATGCCATTCATCTTTGCGCCCGTCACTGATTCAGTTTGCCCAGTTCGCAGACGTCCGAGAATGCCCTCCAGCGCGTCGAGATCGCCGAAATCGATTTGCAGCTTGCCGCGTCCTCGCCCGCTCATCTTGATTTTCACGTTCGCCGACAGCAGATCCGACAACTCCTCTTCAAGCCGGCGCGTGTCACGCCCGCCATCGTTCGCGAGTCGCGCCTTGGTGGCGGGGACTTCCTTTGTCGTGGATGAAACGAGTTTCTCGGTCTCGCGCACCGACATGCGCTTGTTCACCACCTGGTTTGCCAACTGGATCTGCGTGGCCGCGTCGACGGCAAGCAACGCGCGTGCATGGCCCATATCGAGATCGCCAGCGAGCAGCATCGTTTGAACCGGCACGGCGAGGTTGAGAAGCCGCAGCAGATTCGACACAGCGCTGCGCGAGCGGCCAACCGCTTCGGCCGCCTGTTCGTGCGTGAAATCGAATTCATCGAGCAGGCGCTGGATGCCCTGCGCCTCCTCCAGCGGATTCAAGTCCTCGCGCTGGATATTCTCGATCAACGCCATCGCCGCGGCGGTCTGATCTGGCACATTTTTCACGAGGACGGGAACCTCGTCGAGCCCAGCCAGCTTGGCTGCCCGAAAACGTCGCTCGCCCGCGATAATCTCGTACTTGTCGTCGCCAATTTCGCGCACGAGAATCGGCTGCATCAAACCCTGAGCACGGATACTGGCCGCCAGTTCCTGGAGCGCACCTTCGTCCATGCGCGTACGCGGCTGATATTTGCCCGCCTGCATTCGGCTCAGCGGCAATACGGTCGGCAGACCCTCAGCCCGCACCGCTTCGCTAATATCCGAATTGCCGCCCAGCAACGCTTCGAGCCCACGTCCCAGCCCTTTTTTCTTCACCGTCGCGTTCATTTTGGTTCCTCGTTCTGCCATCTCGACGCCTTGTCCGTTTAGAGCGCGTGTACGCGCTCCATCATTTCCGTGCCGAACTGGATGTAAGCCTGCGCGCCTCGGGACGCGCGATCGAACACGACGCCCGGTAAGCCGTAACTCGGCGCCTCGGCAAGACGCACGTTTCGGGGAATAACAACATCGAAAAGCTTGTCGCCGAAATGCACTTTCAATTGCTCAGATACCTGTTGCTGCAGCGTGATGCGCGGATCGAACATGACCCGCAACAAGCCGATGACTTTCAGGTCGCGATTCAGGTTTGCGTGGACCTGCTTGATCGTATTGACCAAGTCCGACAAGCCTTCGAGCGCGAAGTATTCGCATTGCATTGGAATAACCACGCCGTGCGCCGCGCACAAACCGTTCAGCGTAAGGAGCGACAGCGCGGGCGGGCAATCTATCAGTATGAAATCGTAGTCGCCCAACACCTCCGCCAATGCGCTACGCAACACGCGCTCGCGATTCTCAACGGTCACCAGTTCAACTTCCGCGCCAGCCAATTCGCGATTTGCAGGCAACACGTCGTAGCGCACGGCGTCGCTACGAGTGCACGCCTCCCGCACCGTGACGCCATTCACCAGGACGTCGTAGATCGTGTTCTCGACGGTGGACTTGTCTATGCCGCTGCCCATCGTGGCGTTGCCCTGTGGGTCCAGATCGACCAGCAGAACTCGCTGGTCGAGCGCCGCCAGGCTCGCTGCGAGGTTGACTGCTGTCGTTGTCTTTCCAACGCCGCCTTTCTGGTTTGCGACGCAGAAGATTTTTGCCATCGTTTGTTATCCCTTGTTGCTTCGCTGTATGCCAGGCGTGCGCGTAATTTTGATTCAGTGTTTGCTTAATTAAAACCGCTTCAATCAAACCTCGATCTCGATGAGATGGCGCTCAGCATCGAGCATAGGCACCCGTAGGCGTTCAATGCTGCGTACTTCTGCCCCCAAGGGTAATAGCCGCGCGATCTCGGCGTCGGGCCTGACGCCTTTCATCGCCCAGATGCGGCCGTTCCCGGCTACGAGATGACGCGCCAGTGTAACGAAGTCGGAAAGCTCTGCGAACGCTCGCGAGACAATGACATCAAAAAGAAATGGCACTTCGACGCCGGGGCGCAACGTTTCAACATGCCCTGTGACCACGGAAAGATTACTTAGGCCCAACTGAAGCTTCGCTTGCGACTGAAACGCCGTTTTTTTATGAACGATGTCATTGAGGGTGACTTGCCAGTCGGGCAGTACGATTGCCATGACAATCCCCGGTAATCCGCCACCCGACCCGACATCGAGCGCCGACGACGGACCACGTCTGGACAGCGTCGGCACGATCGCAAGCGAATCCAGAATGTGCTGAATCAGCATCTGGCGGGGATCGCGGATTGCAGTCAGGTTATAAACCGCGTTCCATTTGGCGAGCAACGCTACGTAGTCGAGGAGCTGTTGCTTTTGCTGCTGAGAGACGTCGATATCGAGTTGATCGATTCCACTATCCAAAAGTGCAGTCAGATCGGGCTGCCCCGCTTCGCGCGTCGTCATTGGACCGAAGGCGCGCGACCGCGTCCCGATCGGCTGTTTATCGTGGAATCGGCGGACAACGCCGCGCGGCCCATGATTCGCTTCAAGTGCACCATCAGCAGCGAAATTGAAGCCGGCGTGATCCCCGAAATACGCGATGCCTGTCCAATCGTTTCCGGACGGAACTGCGTCAGCTTCTGCCGAGCTTCGAATGACAGGCCACGGACTTCAGCGTAATCAAATGATTCTGGCAGACGCGTGTTTTCGTGCGCTCCGTTCCGCTCGATTTCACCCGCTTGCCTGTCGATGTAGCCTTGGTACTTGATGGCTATCTCAACTTGCTCTTCAATCTGACCACGAAGGATTGCGTCCTCTGCGAGTACCACCTCGGCGCCCGTGTCGTTCTTCAGCGCGCAAACAGCGGCGTAGCTTATGCCCGGCCGACGAAGCAAGTCGGCAAGACTGTACTCGTGATCGATCGGCTTACCGAGCAACGCCACAGCATCTTCGACGGATAACGTTTTTGGATTAACCCAGGTGGATTTCAGGCGCAGTGTTTCACGTGAAACAGCTTCGCGCTTTTGCTCAAATACGTTCCAGCGGACGTCGTCAACCACGCCAAGCGTCCGGCCGATCTCTGTCAACCGCATATCGGCGTTGTCTTCCCGCAAGGACAACCGATATTCCGCGCGGCTCGTGAACATGCGATACGGCTCCGACACCCCTTGCGTCACCAAGTCGTCCACGAGTACACCCAGATAGGCTTCATCGCGACGCGGGCACCACGCATCTTTGCCTTGAATCTGCAATCCCGCGTTGATACCAGCGAGCAACCCTTGCGCGGCGGCTTCTTCATAACCGGTTGTTCCATTAATTTGCCCGGCGAAGAACAAGCCTCCAATCGCTTTCGTCTCAAGCGACGCTCTCAGCGCACGCGGATCGAAGTAGTCGTATTCGATCGCGTATCCCGGCCGCAAGATATGTGCGTGCTCTAAACCCTTCATCGAACGTACGAGTTCGAGCTGAACATCGAACGGCAGACTGG
>NZ_JBAUSA010001000.1:0-1561 GCF_049581465.1 Caballeronia sp.
AACCCCCGCCGCCGATGTCTCTTCGACCCGCGATCTGCTCGACCGGGCACGTCAGATGGCGGTGTTTCTGCGCGAACAGCCGCAGGGGTATCTGGCAGCCTATCGCCTGATGCGCTGCATCCGATGGGACACGCTCACCGAAGTGCCGCCGTGTGACCCCACCAGCAAGACGCGTCTGGTTCCCCCGCGCGCCGAACTTCGTGCGCAACTCAAGCGTTTGCTGATGCAAAAGCAATGGCTTGAACTACTCGATCGCGTCGAACTCGCGTTCGCTGAAGGCGCGAATCACTTCTGGCTCGACCTTCAATATTATGCATTCGTGGCACAAGAACAGGCAGGCGGCGAATACGCGCCCGTGCGCGATCTGGCTGCCACCGACTGCGCGCTGATGCTAGAACGCCTGCCCGGTTTCCACCTGCTGTCGTTCTCCGATGGCACCCCGTTCACTGACGATTCCACACTCGAATGGATCGCCCGATATGCGACCGTCAGAGACATCGACCGTGGCGAAACTGTGATCCCTGTCGCCGCGCAATCGGCAAACACCGACTGGGCGGAAACCGAAGCAAAAGCCAACGATCTCGCCTCCAAGGAAGGACTGGATTCAGCTTTCTCATGGCTCCAACGCTTGCCCGCACAGGATGGCGATCGTGATCGGTTCGTCAGGCAGATGGTCATGGCGCGTGTCGCCGAGCGCGTCGACCGGCCGGACACGGCGCTGCATCTATTAACTACCGTCGATACAACCGCGCGCCGCTTCGAGTTGGCGCTGTGGGAACCGTCGCTTGCCTTCGAAGCCAGGCAGCACCTGATGCGCTTGCTCAAAATGCGCATGACGCGCAAGGACGCCGACAAGCCCGCGCTCGCTCAACGCATCGAGATGTTGACGGGCGAGCTGACCGCCATCGATGCCGCCCGCGCCGTTGCGCTCGACTAGACCTTCAAGGAACAGACCCGTGACCCAATCATCGAGCAGTCCGAAGGACAACGAAGTCTTGCGCTACTACGAAGCCGAAATGCGCTATTTGCGCGAGGCCGGCAAGGAGTTCGCCCAAGCATTTCCCGAGCGGGCGAAGATGCTTAACATCGACCGCATCGGTGACCGCGATCCGCACGTCGAACGCCTGTTCGAAGGTTTCGCATTCCTCGTCGGACGTCTGCGCCAGAAACTCGACGATGAACTCCCTGAGTTGACCGAAGGCCTCGTCAGCATGCTGTGGCCGCACTATCTTCGGATGATTCCGTCGCTGTCGATACTCGAAGTCACGCCCACGCAAGGTTTGCTGCAAAGCCATGAAGTGCTCGCAGCGGGCCTTGAAGTGCTGGCCGATCCGATCCCCGTCGATGACGGGCACGTGGAGTGCGTTTATCGCACCACGCAAGCGGTCGACTTGTATCCAGTCAGGCTAACCGAAGCGAACGCGTATGCACGAGAAGACGGCCGCTCAGTGATCAAGCTACGGCTCGAATTGCAGCCTCAGATACCGCGCGCGCAAATGCAGATACCGCGTCTGCGTCTGTACCTGAATGCCGACCGACCGGTGGCGCTAAGCCTCTACAC
>NZ_JBAUSA010001001.1:0-9703 GCF_049581465.1 Caballeronia sp.
GGGACGGCTGCGATGCCGCACATCCTGATGCGTTTCTTCACGGTCAACGATGCGCGGGCTGCACGCCACTCGGTTATGTGGGCGATGCTGGGTATCGCCGCCTGTCACCTGTGCATCGTCGTCATAGGTTTTTCCGCCGCCTATTTTGTGGGCGCTCCGCTAATCTTGTCGGTCGAAAAGGGAGGCAATCTCGCTGCACCGCTGCTGGCTCAGGCATTGACGGGCGGACCGCACAGCGTTGGCGGAGATCTGATGCTGGCCTTTATCGCAGCAGTGGCCTTCGCCACGATTGTTGCGGTGGTGGCAGGTCTTACGCTCGCAGCGGCTTCGTCGCTCGCTCACGACCTGTACGTGGGAGCGATCCGAAACGGTCAGGCCACCGAGCGTCAGCAGGTGTTCGCCGCGCGGATCGCAACGCTCTTTGTCGGTGTGATCGCCATCTCGGTGAGCATCCTGGCGCGCGGCCAGAACGTGGCGCAACTGGTTGGGCTGGGTTACGCGGTGGCCGCTTCGGCCAACCTGCCGGCGCTCGTCCTGACGTTGTACTGGAAACGATGTACGACGCAAGGCGTGCTCGCTGGCATTATCGGCGGAACGCTGGTCGCGATCTTTCTTGTCCTCGTTTCGCCCAACATGACGTACCCGGCACGGGTCCGGCAGGCGGCCATTGATCGCATCGCATTGATCGATACGCGCTTGCCCAACACGCTGGATGCCTCCGAGCGCCGCACACTCATCGCGCAACAAGCGGCTGATCTTGTGACTGCGCGCGATATCGCGCCGGACGCAACCAGCATCGTAGGTCTTAGCGCTCCTTTGATCAGTCTGCGCAATCCGGGGATCATCTCGATTCCTATAGGATTCCTTCTGGTCTTCCTCGTTTCGCTGTTCACACGCGACTTGACGGCTTCGTCGCGCTGGGCCGAACTCGTCGTGCGCCGCGAGACCGGCTACGGCGCCGCCACGGCTAGCGATCACTAAACATACTGGACGTACCGGAGAGAACAATCATGTCTTACCTTCCCATTGTCAAAGTGGCCGCAGCGCACGCGGCGCCGGTGTTCCTGAACAAGCGGGCCACGGTCGCCAAAGCGATCTCGCTGATCCGCGAAGCGAGTGGTCATGGCGCACAACTGGTCGCGTTTCCCGAATCCTTCATCCCTGCCTTTCCAGTGTGGGCGTCGCTGTGGGCACCGATCGACAACCATGACCTGTTCGAGAAGTTTGCGCAGGAAAGCATCTATGCAGACGGCCCCGAAATCGCCGAGATAGCGGCCGAGGCGGCCCGCAGTGGCGTGTTTGTTTCGCTCGGTTTCAGCGAACGCTCGCATGCGAGCGTCGGATGCATGTGGAATTCCAACGTGCTGATCGACGAGCACGGCAGCATTGTCAATCACCATCGAAAGCTCGTGCCCACGTTTTATGAAAAGCTCGTTTGGGCTGCGGGCGATGGCGCGGGACTTCAGGTCGTCGATACCCCCATTGGCCGGATCGGCGGTCTGATCTGCGGTGAGAACACAAATCCGCTGGCGCGCTATTCGTTGATGGCGCAAGGCGAACAGATCCACATTTCCAGCTGGCCCGCGCTCTGGCCGACTCGCCGCCCGGCGACGGGAGCCAACTTCAACAACGTGGCTGCCAACCGTCTTCGCGCTGGTGCGCATTCGTTCGAGGCGAAGGCTTTCGGCATCGTTTCCGCGGGCTACATGGACGCCGAGATGCGTGATTTTCTCGTCGCCCGTAATCCGGATGCTGCAGCCGTCCTTGATGGCTCGCCGCGGGCGGCGTCCATGTTCGTCGATCCTACCGGCACGCCGATCGGCGACATGTTGAGCGACGAAGAAGGCATCGCCTATGCCGAGTTCGATCTCAATCGATGTGTTGAGCCGAAACAGTTTCATGATGTCGTCGGCTATTACAACCGGTACGACGTGTTTTCGTTGACCGTGAACCGGGAGCGTCAGGAGCCCGTGACCTTTCGCGATGCACCTTCGCATGCGAGCACTACCGCGCAAGGAGAAATCACCGGCGCCGGTGCACGGCAACAAGGAGTTCGGCCTGGCGATAGAGAAGTGAACTGACCAGCCCGAAATACTTTTTGTGCTTGCGGCGAATTTGCCAGAACTGACGTGCCCCATAGATGAGACCGGTATATATGAAGCAAATGACTCTGAATCAGAAGCTATGGAGCATTCTCGCCCTTATCTGGGTCGGCCTCGGTGCGCTCGTCGTCGCGAGTGCCTGGATGAGCCGATCCGACATGCTCGAACAGCGCAAGAGCATGTTGTCGCAGCAGGTAGATACCGCATTGGGCGTGATCTCCTATTACCAGAACAAGGTCGCCGACAAGACTCTTTCGCTTGACGACGCGAAGCATCAAGCGCTCGAGACGGTGCGCGGGCTGCGCTACGGTGCAGACCGTAGCGGCTATTTCGGCATATACGACTCAAATGTCATAGCCCTCCTCAATCCGGCTAAGCCAGACATTGAATCCAAGTCGCAAGTGGGATTGGTTGATTCGAATGGCACGCATCTCGCGGTCGACATTGTCAAAAGCTCGTCACCGGGCGGCAACCACTTCAGCGAATATGTTTGGCCTAAGTTCCCGGGTGCCACGCCAGTACGCAAGATAGCGTTCGGTGGCTATATCCCCGACTGGGATTGGCATGTGTTCACCGGCGTCTATGTGGATGACATCGACCATGCGTTCTACGCGACCTTGCTGCGCGATTTGTTCCTCACGGCGATCGTTCTAAGTGCGCTTTCAGGCGGGATGCTATTGCTGATCCGCAGTATCCGCACGAGTCTCGGTGGGGAGCCGGACTATGCTGCTCAGGTATGCGAACGGATTGCCAGCGGCGAGCTCAACGTGAAGGTCGACCTTCGCCAGGGCGACACGACCAGCCTGATGGCATCGCTTGCGGCGATGCGTGACAGTCTCTTGCGAATCGTGTCCGAGGTGCGCGAGACCGCCGAAGGGGTCGCGACCGCCGGCGCGCAAATTGCCCAAGGCAACCTGGATCTTTCAAGCCGCACGGAAGAGCAGGCCGCATCCCTGGAAGAAACCGCCGCGAGCATGGAAGAGCTGACTTCTGCGGTCAGTCATAACGCGGACAACGCCAGGCAGGCAACGACGATGGCGGACACGGCATCGAGCACCGCGCAACGAGGTGGCGAAGTGGTTGGCCGCGTCATCGAAACGATGCACGGGATCTCCGACAGCTCGGCCAAGGTGGCAGAGATTATCCGCGTGATCGAGAGCATCGCGTTCCAGACCAACATCCTCGCTCTGAATGCGGCGGTTGAAGCTGCGCGGGCCGGCGAGCAGGGACGCGGATTCGCAGTCGTGGCGACCGAGGTGCGCACGCTTGCCCAGCGCAGCGCGACGGCGGCCAAGGAAATCAAGGCGCTGATCGATGAATCGGTGAACCGGGTGGAAACTGGCTCCAGGCAGGTAGGGGAAGCCGGCAGTACGATTAACGAAGTCGTCCGGTCGGTGCAGCGCGTGAGCGACATCATCGGCGAAATCTCGTCGGCCTCGCAAGAACAGCGCACCGGTATCGAGCAGGTCAACACAGCCGTCAGCCAGATGGACGAGATGACCCAGCGCAACGCCGCACTGGTGGAAGAGGCCTCTGCGGCGGCGCAGTCGATGTCCCAGCAGGCGAACGGTTTGCGCGAAACGGTGGCCTTCTTTAAGCTCGATGAGCGGGCAAGCTTGGGGTAAAGAAATGAGTGGGAAAGCCGCTGGCGGTATTTCCCACCTTCGTGATTCGCGCCGCGCGTTGAGTCGAACTTACTGGCGCCCACGCAACGCCACCAACGCCACTGCACGCAAGCGCCATTCATATGCACGTAAACGAGCGCGAAGGCCCACGTCCATCCGCAAGGACCCGTTCGACCTCTCGACTCTCGGGCTCAGCGAAATCGCTGCGCCCGCCGTCTGGAATGCGGTCAATTTCAATCGATAAGGTATCCATATTTATAAGAAGCGTTTCGACCGGACCCGCTATTTGCACCAGAGCCAGCGGGACATGCAGACAGGCTCACCGTACCCCACGCGTCATTCGTTGATCGGGCCTGCGTCAAAACTCGACTGCCGTTTGAGCCGATAGTGAATGTGCGCAGGAATTCGCGACGATTCAGGATTTGCGTTCCCCTCCAGCATCGAAATTACGCAGCGCAGGCTGTGTTCCGCCAGTTGCCCGCTGTCCTGAACAATGGCGTCTATGGTCAGCGGAAGGCAGTCAAGCAACTGGTGATCGTCGAACGTCATGAGCCGACCCGGCGCCTGTGCCAGCTTGTGCGCCTCATTGATGAAGGCCAGCACACCTTCGAGCAACGTGATCGAGCCCACAAACAGCGCTTGCGGATAGCGACGATGCGCGGCAAACCAGGCTCGCATCAGCGCGTGTCCGGACTCGCGCTGGTAGTCGCGCTGATAAACCCAGTCTTTCTTCTCGGTCAAACCGTGCGCTGCCAGCGCGAGACGATAACCGGCCAGCCGATCGCGGCTCGCCGAGAGTTCCGGTTGGCCACCGAAGTACACCACCTCGCGCACGCCCTGCTTGAGCGCGTCACCCACCAGTGTTGCGACCGTTTCCGTCGCGTCGGTCACGACATAAGGAATGTCGCTCTGCTCGACCCGACGGTCAGCGAACACCAGCGGCAACCGCTTCACCCACTTTTCATATCGCTCGGCGTCGCCGGTGCACGGCACCACGACCACGCCGTCGACCTGATGGGCGACCAGGTGCGCGATACCCTCCGTTTCGCGTTTGGGGTCTTCGTCGCTTGTCACGATGACGAGCTGGCATCCGTAGCGCTGCCGACATAGCGATTCCATAGCCTGCGCAAGAGCCGCGTGCGCGGAGTTCGTGAGGTCGGGAATGACGAGGCCGATCGTATTGCTGCGGCGAGAGCGCAGCGCACGGGCCGACTGCGAGGGCGTGAAATGGTTGTCTTTCGCAACCTGAAGGACGCGCTCGACGGTAGCGGCAGAGATCCGGTAGCGCTCGGCATGACCATTGAGCACCATGCTTGCGGTGGTGCGCGAAACCATCGCCAGACGGGCGATGTCGTCAATGGTCAAACGCTCGAACTGGGTCACGCTGGCTTCCTGGAGGCAATGTGTCGACGTCTGCGGTCACGAAGACATGCACCGGTCGCCGTAAGACAACCGCAGACAACCGCATCGCGGAAGATCCGTGCGCCAACATGATGGCCCGTAGGAAAAGATCGCCGCCCGATGCGAACCGGACGGCGCCATGCACCGCGTCGACGTTAATATTAGCGCCAGATGGTACTACGGGTGCACGCTGGAAACATTACTGCTTGTAGAGATTCAACGGGACCGGAACGAACTTGTCCACGGCCTGGCCAGCGATAAGCTTTTTCGCGGCTTGAATACCGTACTGGCCAATGAGCTCCGGCTGCTGCTGCACGGTGGCGGCCATTGTTCCGGCTTTAACCGCGTTGATCGCATCGTCCGTGGCATCGAAGCCGACTACGATCACATTCTTCAGTCCTGCCGCCTGGATGGCCTTCACCGCACCGAGCGCCATCTCATCATTCTGTGCGAAGACGCCCTGAATGTCCTTGTTGCTCTGGATGATGTTTTCCATCACCGACAACCCCTTGGCGCGGTCGAAGTCCGCCGGCTGCTTCGTCACTACTTTCACGCCGCCCTTGGCCGCGATTTCCGATTCGAAACCCGTGCCACGTTCACGCGCGGCGGACGAGCCCGGAATGCCCTGCAACTCGACCACGTTGCCTTTGCCACCCAGCTTGTCGACCATGAAGTCCGCGGCCAGCTTGCCGCCGGCCGGATTGTCGGACGCGATGTGCGAGCTAACCTCGGCACCAGTCACGCTCCGGTCAAGCGACACGACCTTGATACCCTTCGCAGTCGCTTCCTTCACCACGTTGGCGACAGCCGATGAATCGGTCGGATTGATCAGGATGACACTAACGTTCTTCTGGATCAGGTCTTCGACGCTCGCTTGCTGTTTCGCCGGATCGTTCTGCGCATCCACCGTGATCAGCGTAATCCCGTCCTTCTTTGCCTCGTCTTCCGCGCCTTTGCGAAGCGCAACAAAGAACGGATTGTTGAGCGTCGAAATCGACAGGCCCACGGTCGCTGTCCCACCGCCGGCAGCCGCCGACGCCTGATCGCTACCGGATGCAGCGGTCGCGTCCGGACCCTGCTTCGAGCACGCGACGATGCCGACTACCAGCAACGCACCCAACAGCGGCGAAATAATTCTTTTCATCGTCTTCCTCATGGTTCCTGTATGTAGCGTGGGCCCGCATCTGCGAGTCGCACTCATGCGGCGTTTGCCGCTCCTCTCGTTCAAACTCGATTCAATCCATTTGCTGCGGTCCCGTCGCGGTGTCGGGATATCTCCGGCCGGCCGCAAACACTGGGTTACTTCTTGTTGGCCCTATCGATCAGCACGGCAAGCAGGATGACGCTGCCCTTGATGACCTGCTGGTAGAACGACGAGACGTCCAGCAAGTTCAAGCCGTTATTCAGCACTCCGATGAGCAACGCACCCACGAGCGTGCCGAAGATCCAGCCGCGCCCGCCCGTCAGACTCGTTCCGCCCAGCACGACCGCGGCAATGGCGTCGAGCTCGTAGCCGGTGCCTGCCGTCGGTTGCGCGGAATTCAGACGTGATGTCAGCACCACGCCGGCGATGGCCGCCATGACGCCGGAAATCGTGTACACCCACAACTGGACCCGATCGACCTTGACACCGGAGAGCTTCGCGGACTCAGCATTGCCGCCCGTCGCGTAGACGTGCCGGCCAAACACGGACTTCTTCAACACGAACCAGAAGATGCCGAACACAATCAGCATCAGCACCACCGGAATTGGGATCAGCCGCGCGACATATCCGCCGCCAAGCATCGAGAAGAAATCGCTGTTGAAGTCGCTGATCGGACTGCCGTTCGACATGACCAGCGCGAGGCCGCGCAGCACAGTCATCGTACCGAGCGTGGCGATGAACGGCGCGACCTTGCCTTTACTGATGATGAGGCCGTTGACGAGTCCCATCAGTGCGCCGGCGACGATGCCGGCGAGCGTCGCCACGACGGCCGGCGTGCCGCTTTGCAGCAGACTGGCGATGATCACGGACGAGAGAGCGAGCACCGAACCCGCCGACAGATCAATGCCGCCTAACAGGATGACAAGCGTCATGCCGAATGCGATCAACGCATTGATCGACGACTGGCGCATGACGTTGAGCAGATTGTCGAGCCTCAGGAAGTCAGGGCTGACAATCGAAAGTCCCACTGCGATGACCAGCAGCGCGATGAACGGCCCGAGCTTTTGCAGCGTGGCCTTGTTACTGGGTGTCAGGGTTAGTTGCGCCATTTTTGGTTCTCGATACCGGCGGCACAAGCCGCCATCGGATTAGTTGAACGGTTGCGTCGCGAGTCCGGCGGCTCAAGCCGCCACCGGTGCCGCTGCTGTCTTGCCGCCGGTGGCGGCGTTCATGATCATTTCCTGAGTGGCGCCGGCCGCGGGAAAGATGCCGTTCTGACGGCCCTGATGCATGACCAGGATGCGATCGCTCATCCCCAGCACTTCAGGCAACTCCGACGACACCATCACGATCGCCACGCCTTGCGATGCGAGCTGATTGATGATGGTGTAGATCTCGGCCTTGCCGCCGACATCGACGCCACGTGTCGGCTCGTCAAGCAGCAGGACCTTGGGCGGCGCCACGAGCCATTTGGCGAATACGACCTTTTGCTGGTTGCCGCCGGAGAGCGACTTCACATCCAGTTCCGCGTCGCGGGTACGGATGCGCAGCTGCTTGATGAGCTGTGCGACCGCGGCGCGCTCAGCCGCATCGTTCACCACGCCAAAGCGTGCGTAGGTGTCCAGATGAACCAGCGTCGCGTTCTCGCGAACCGACATGCCAAGCACCAGCCCCTGGTTCTTGCGATCTTCGGTGACGAAGCCGATGCCGGCACCGATCGCGCCGGACGCATCGCGAATGTCAAGCGGGCGTCCATCGAGTGAGACGGTTCCCGCGGTCTTGCGATTGACGCCGAACAGCGTCCTCAGGATTTCGCTGCGGCCCGCGCCCATCAGCCCGGCGATGCCCAACACTTCGCCCGCGCGCACGTCGAACGAAATACCGGAGATGTTGCCGGCGTCCGCGAGTCCGGCAACCTGGAAGCGCACGCCGCCGGGCGCGTTTGTACGCTTCGGGAAGCGTTCGCCCAGTTCGCGCCCGACCATCAAACGCACGATTTCGTCGAAACCGGTTTGCGCAATGGCGCGTTCGCCGACAAACCTGCCGTCGCGCAGCACGCTGATCTTGTCGCAGATGCGAAAAATTTCTTCCATGCGGTGCGAGACGTACACAAGCGCGACGCCGCGCGCTTTCAGCCCAAGCATGATCTCGAAGAGCGTTTCAATCTCGCGATGCGTGAGCGCGGCGGTCGGCTCGTCCATCACCAGCACGCGGGCGTCGAGTGAGAGCGCCTTGGCGATCTCCACGAGTTGCTGCTGGCCGATCGACAGCCGGCCCGCCTCCATCTGCGGATCGATGCGCTGCGCACCCACCATGTCGAGCCAATGACGCGACTGGCGGCGCATGGCCGCTGTGTCGACGATACCGAAACGGCTCGGCTCGCGGCCAAGGAACATGTTCTCCATCACCGACAACTGCGGAATCAGATTCAATTCCTGGTGAATGATGGCAATCCCAGCCCGCTCAGCGTCGACCGTGTCGCGGATCAGTGCTGTCTTCCCATCGATCAGGATATCGCCGGCATCGGCCTGATAGACACCACTGAGGATCTTCATCAGGGTCGACTTGCCGGCGCCGTTCTCGCCCATCAAGGCGTGAATCTCACCCGCACCAATATTGAATTCGACACCGTCGAGAACGCTGACGGGTCCGAACGCCTTGCCGATGCCACGCATGGTCACTTGCATGACGCGCCCCTCAGAAGATCACGCCCGAATGCAGGATCACATTCGCGTATGGACTGCATTCGCCGGTCCGAATCACGGCCTTTGCCTGCCGGCACAGGCGCTTGAACTCGTCATGCGGCACATGGTCGATTGCGACCTGCGCTTGTGCCAGTTGCGCGATGCGCGCCGCGACCGCTGCGTTTTGCGTCAGGCTTTCGCTAGCGAAGACCGCGCGCTCCACTTTGAAATCATCGAGAACGGTGTCGAGCACGTCGAAAAACCCGGGCACGCCCATCTTCAGCGAGACGTCGATGCATTCGACGCCATCGGGGATCGGCAAACCACAGTCGGCAATCACCAGGCTGTCGGTATGACCCATGCCGGCGAGCACGCGGGCGATATCGCGGTTCAGGTGTCCGAGTTTTTTCACGATTGAGCCTTCAGGAATTGTTCGAGTTCGATCAGCGTGGGCATGCCGCCTTGCGCGCCGGGCTGGGTGACCGACAAAGCTCCGGCAGCGTTTGCGCGTCGCACCGCTTCGGCCACGCCGAGATGCCAGAACGCGGCCAGCGCCCCGTTGAACGTATCGCCCGCGCCGGTCGTATCGACGGCTTCGACGCCTACGCCCTCTTGATGCACGAGTTCGCCGTCGCCGGTCGTGTAGTACGCGCCGTCCTCGCCGTGGGTCATCGCGATGCGGGCCGGCATGCGCTTCAAGACGGCCCTCCAGTCCGCGCCAGCCGTTTGCAGCGCGGTGGTCAATTC
>NZ_JBAUSA010001002.1:0-4614 GCF_049581465.1 Caballeronia sp.
TCGTTGGAGACGGCTGAGGGCGTTTCGCCGCAGGATGATCCGGCACGCAAGCTCACGGACGGCAGTCTGCTGCCCCAACTCACGGACGAGCAAAGCGAAGCCGTCGATGCCATTCGCGGCGCGGATGGTTTCGTCGCGTTCCTGCTCCACGGCGTGACGGGCAGTGGCAAAACAGAGGTCTACCTGCACGCGCTGGCCGACTTGCTCGCCGCGCGCCCGGACGCGCAGGCCCTCGTCCTCGTGCCGGAAATCAATCTCACGCCGCAGTTCGAAGCCGCGTTTCGCAACCGCTTTGCCGGATTGCCCGAGGGGGCAATCGTTACGATGCACAGCGGGCTGGCCGAAGGCGAGCGCGCGCGAAACTGGCTCGCCGCGCACACTGGCCGTGCGCGACTGGTGCTCGGGACGCGGCTCGCGATCCTGGCTTCGCTGCCGAAGCTGGCGCTGATTGTCGTCGATGAGGAACATGATCCGGCCTACAAGCAGCAGGAAGGCTTGCGCTATTCGGCGCGCGATCTCGCGATTTATCGTGCGAAACGACTGGAGATTCCCGTCGTGTTGGGCTCCGCGACGCCATCGCTCGAAAGCTGGTGGCAGGCGGAGCAGGGGCGCTATACGAAGTTGACGCTGGCGCGGCGCGCCGTCGCGGCGGCCGTCTTGCCGACCGTCCGGCTGATCGATCTCGAAGAAGAGCGCCAGCGCGGGCGGGCATCGGTGGAGGGATTGTCCGGGCCTTTTGTCGCGGCAATGAAAATGCGGCTTGAGCGCGGCGAGCAAAGTCTCGTATTTTTGAATCGACGCGGCTACGCCCCCATTCTTTCCTGCGATGCCTGCGGCTGGGTCGCCGGTTGTCCACGCTGCAGCGCGTACGTCGTGCTCCACAAGCCCGAACGCGCGCTGCGATGCCACCACTGCGGCTGGGAATCGCGCATACCGAAATCGTGTCCCGACTGCGGCAATGTGGACATCGCGCCGATGGGTCGAGGCACGCAGCGCGTTGAGGAAACCCTCGCGAGCGCTGTGCCGGGTGCGCGGGTTTTACGTATCGATGCCGACAGTACGCGGCTGAAGGGAAGCGCACAGGCGCTTTTCTCCGATGTTCACGCGGGCGAGGTCGATATCCTGGTCGGTACGCAGATGATCGCCAAGGGGCACGACTTCAAGCGCGTGACGCTGGTCGGCGTCCTGAATGCCGACACAGCGCTGTTTTCTCACGACTTTCGTGCGAGTGAGCGGCTTTTTGCCCAGCTTATGCAAGTTAGTGGGCGGGCGGGGCGGTCGGGTCTTCCCGGCGAAGTGATGATCCAGACGCGCTATGCACGGCATGCGTTGTTTCACGCGCTGGCTCGTCACGATTACGTGGGTTTCGCCAATTCGACTCTTGCCGAGCGACGCGACGCACATTTACCGCCGTTTGTTTATCAAGCGATGGTTCGCGCGGAAGGGCGTACGTTGGAAGTCGCGTTGGAGTTCTTGCAGAGGGCCGTGGAGGGGTTTTCCATGCTGCCCGGCGCCGATCGGGTGACGGTCTATGACGCCGTGCCGCTTACCGTCGTCAAGGTCTTCAATGTGCATCGCGCACAGTTGCTGATCGAATGCGCTTCCCGGGCGGTTTTGCAGAGTGTGCTGCGGGCCTGGCAGCCGGGCTTGCGGGGGCTTAAGGTTAAAGGTCTGGTCAGGTGGAATCTTGAAGTCGATCCGCTCGATATTTAAGCGGCTTTGGGCGGCACTTTACCTTTAGCCGTTGCCGTTCTCGTGGCGCACGGGTGCTACCTTCAGACCGCCGGTCTTGCTGTCCTGGCCTTCTTCGCGCGTGTCTGCCTCCGGACGCTTAACGTGTGGGTGGGCACCCCGGATAAAAAGCACGACGCACAACGCGAACAACGCCCAAATGCTGCAGAAAATCATCCAGGAACTCATCTCTTCTCCCCGATACCACGCAGCTTCATCAACCAGCCACGAAAGTCGCAACGCAATCAACGCGTTCCAACTCGTTATCGGCACCGGGAAGCGTTTTATTAGGGGAATCGCGAAAATATCAACAGCGGGGAAATATTAGTGCAGCTAATTCCCCTCCGGCTATGCTCCAAAATCCGTCGTTTTCCTTATGCAATAAGGGTTTGAACCGAGTTTCAAAAAGGTGCAACCCATCTTGAAAAGTTGGTTGCACCTTTTTTATGAGCGAGTTACGATTCGGCCACTTTTCATGCTCTCGCCGGCTGTCATAACCGGCAAAGAAGGATATATGGCGAGCACCACTTTGGGCGTCAAAGTCGACGATTTGCTACGTTCCCGCCTGCGCGATGCAGCCACGCGACTCGAACGCACGCCGCACTGGCTGATCAAGCAGGCCATCTTCGCGTACCTCGAACGCATCGAACATGGACAGTTGCCGCCGGAACTCTCCGGTACAACGAGCGCAGCAGATTCGTTCGAGTCGTCTTCGCAAGCCGATTCCGACGAAGACAACGCACCGCATCCTTTCCTCGATTTCGCGCAAAACGTGCAGCCGCAATCCGTATTGCGATCGGCTATCACGGCGGCGTATCGGCGACCGGAACCCGAGTGCGTGCCTTTCCTCGTCGGGCAGGCGCGCCTTTCGGCAAGCGTCGCAGCGGAAACGAACGCAATGGCGACCAAGCTGGTTGAAGCGCTCCGCAAAAAGCAGACGGGTAAGGGCGTCGAAGGCCTGATTCACGAGTTTTCGTTGTCCAGTCAGGAAGGCGTCGCGCTGATGTGTCTCGCGGAAGCGCTGCTGCGCATTCCCGATCGCGCCACCCGCGACGCGCTTATCCGCGACAAGATCAGCAAGGGCGACTGGCGCTCGCATATGGGCCAGGCGCCGTCCCTGTTCGTGAACGCCGCCACCTGGGGCTTGATGATCACCGGCAAACTGGTCACGACGAACAGCGAGACGGGATTGTCGTCGGCCTTGACGCGCTTGATCGGGCGCGGCGGCGAGCCGCTGATCCGCAAGGGCGTCGACATGGCCATGCGCCTCATGGGCGAGCAATTTGTCACGGGCGAGACCATTTCGGAGGCGCTCGCGAACAGCCGCAAGTTCGAAGCGCGCGGTTTCCGCTATTCCTACGACATGCTCGGCGAAGCCGCGACGACCGAAGAGGACGCGCTGCGCTATTACGCGTCGTACGAACAGGCGATTCACGCGATCGGCAAGGCAGCAGGTTCGCGTGGCATTTACGAAGGCCCTGGCATTTCCATCAAGCTTTCCGCGCTGCATCCGCGCTATTCGCGCTCGCAGCAGGAACGCACGATGATCGAGCTCTTGCCTCGCGTGAAGGCGCTGGCGCTGCTCGCGCGCCGCTACGACATCGGCTTGAATATCGACGCGGAAGAAGCGGACCGGCTCGAAATTTCACTCGATCTACTCGAAGCCCTTTGTTTCGATCCCGAACTGGCCGGGTGGAACGGCATTGGTTTCGTGGTGCAGGCGTATCAAAAGCGTTGTCCGTTCGTGATCGACTATTTGATCGATCTCGCGCGTCGCAGCCGTCACAGGATAATGGTTCGCCTGGTTAAAGGCGCTTATTGGGATTCGGAAATCAAGCGTGCCCAAGTCGACGGCCTCGAAGGCTATCCGGTCTACACGCGCAAGATCTACACGGATATTTCGTATGTGGCCTGCGCGAAGAAGCTGCTCGGCGCGCCCGACGCCGTCTATCCGCAATTCGCCACGCATAACGCATTCACGCTGTCGGCCATCTATCAGCTCGCCGGGCAGAATTACTATCCCGGCCAGTACGAGTTCCAGTGCCTGCACGGCATGGGCGAACCGCTGTACGAGGAAGTGACGGGCCGCGACAAGCTGAACCGGCCGTGTCGTGTCTATGCGCCGGTTGGCACGCACGAGACGCTGCTGGCGTATCTCGTGCGCCGCCTGCTTGAGAACGGCGCGAATACGTCGTTTGTGAACCGCATCGCCGATACGTCGATTCCGGTCAGCGAACTCGTCCAGGATCCCGTCGATGAAGCGTCGAAGCTCACGCCGCTTGGCCTTCCGCACGCGAAAATCGCGTTGCCGCGCCAGTTATATGGCGATGAACGCCTCAATTCGATGGGCTTCGATTTGTCGAATGAGCATCGGCTGGCGTCGTTGTCGTCGGCGTTGCTGGCGAGCGCGAACCATCCGTGGAAAGCTGCGCCGATGCTGGAATTGCACGACGTTGTAGAAGGTACGTCGCGCGATGTGCGCAATCCGGCCGATCTGCGCGACGTGGTGGGGACGGTGGTCGAAGCATCACGGGAGCAGGTCACATTGGCTTTGGCCAACGCTGTTGCCGCTGCACCGATCTGGCAGGCGACGCCCGTCGATGAGCGCGCCGACTGTCTGGCCCGCGCCGCCGATCTGCTCGAAGCGCAGATGCACACGCTGATGGGCCTGGTCGTGCGCGAAGCCGGGAAGTCGCTGGCGAATGCGGTGTCGGAGATTCGCGAAGCCATCGACTTCTTGCGCTACTACTCGGCGCAGATTCGCAGCGAGTTTTCCAACGATACCCATCGCCCGCTCGGCCCCGTGGTCTGCATCAGCCCGTGGAATTTCCCGCTCGCGATCTTTATGGGACAGGTCGCCGCGGCGCTCGCCGCCGGCAATCC
>NZ_JBAUSA010001003.1:0-5457 GCF_049581465.1 Caballeronia sp.
TTCGAAGCGTTCGCCGCGACCGGGCTACCTCTCGATCACGTCAACACACACAAGCACTTCCATCTTCATCCAACAGTGTTGTCGCTCATACTCGAAATCGGTCGAGACTTCGGCATGCGAGCAATACGCCTTCCCCAGGAAACGCCCGCGCCGCTCGCGCTGCGCCCCTGGATCGCACTGGTCAAGGCGCGGCTCGACAACCATGGCATCGCCCACAACGATCACGTGACGGGCATCGCTTCTAGCGGAAGGATGGACGAAGCAGCCTTCATCAACGCACTTACCCGCTTGCCCAATGGCGTAACCGAAATCTATTGCCATCCGGCCGTGCCCGGCGAGTGCGCACTCACGCAATCCATGAAGCACTACCGGCACACCGATGAACTCGCCGCTCTGCTTTCGCCAAATGTAGCGGCAGCGATGGACGCAACATGCGCATTACGCGGAGGCTTCAGCGACATCTTTCCCGCTGATCCAAAGCCCTCGAAACGTACAGCGAAGAATGCATGACCGTGCGTAACCGCATGCATCAAGAGCAAGAGTAAGGGCCACGGCCAAGCAGGCGGCGGATACTTAGTGACACCTTACGCACGGCATCGACGCAAAAACAATGAGTCGTGGCGCGGCGAAAGCGAAAGGCGTGGGCGAGCGCCGGTGGTCTTCGCCTATTTCCGCATGGCTGCGGCGCTTGAGCGATGCGTAATCGCCGCATGCGAACATGCAGTAAAATTCGCCACGCGCTCGGAGCCCGAAAGGGCCGTGCGGCAAGAAAATCTGGCCGGCATCGCCACGCGCGACTTCGTCCACATTTGAAATGCCTGTCCTCGTCACCGCAGCAATCTGCCATGCTTCCGAACGGGACTTCCCGACCTGTCGCCAAGCATGGCTCGCGGGTTTTCAGGTCGATCCGTTTCATTCAATTCAGCCGCTCACCGCCCACACTTCCATGAACACTCGATTCAGTGCGGTAGGGACCGCACTATTGGCGGCCGCCCTGTTTGGCGCCGCCACGCCGCTGGCCAAGACATTGCTTGGCTCGCTTTCGCCGTTCCTGGTCGCGGGGCTGTTCTATCTGGGCAGCGGCATTGGCCTTGGCTGTGCCATCCTCGTCCAGCGCACCCGTCGCACAAAGAGCGAACGCACGCACGAGAGCCGTATTCAGGCAGCAGAAGTGCCGTGGCTGCTCGCTGCAATTGCCGCTGGAGGGATTGCCGGACCCGCGTTCCTGATGTTCGGACTAAGTAGCACGCCCGCCGCGACAAGTTCGCTTTTATTGAATCTCGAAGGTGTGCTCACGGCCGCCATCGCGTGGGTCGTGTTCCGCGAGAACGTTGACCTGCAGGTGTTTCTCGGGATGATGGCGATTGTTGCGGGGGGCGTCCTGCTGTCGTGGCACCCGGGTGTGACCTCTGCGCCTATTGGTGCGTTGTTGATCGTGTGTGCCTGTCTGTGCTGGGCTATCGACAACAACCTGACCCGCAAGATATCCACCAACGACGCCATGGTTATTGCGTGCTTGAAAGGGCTGGTCGCGGGGTCGGTGAACTTGACGATTGCGTTGATCTTGGGGGCACATTTGCCATCGGCGGCGACGGTGGCCGCCGCCATGGCCACCGGGTTTGCGGGCTACGGCGTGAGCCTTGTACTGTTCGTCGTGGCGTTGCGCAACCTGGGCACTGCGCGCACCGGTGCTTACTTCTCGGTTGCGCCGTTGTTCGGCGTCGCGCTTTCACTCATGATCTGGCCCGACGCACCGTCCGTTTTCTTCTGGCTCGCGTCTGTGCTAATGGCGCTAGGTGTCTGGCTGCACATTCGCGAGCGCCATGAGCATCCGCATACGCATCGTCCGCTTGCGCACAATCATCGGCATCGTCACGACGAGCACCATCAGCATGAGCACAGCTTTGCTTACAGCGGCGACAAGCCGCATACCCATGCGCATGTTCACTTGCCGATAACGCACTCGCACGCGCATTTTCCAGATATTCATCACCGCCATACGCATTAGGTTTCTTGGGGGTGGCGGGGTTCAGGCTCCCCCCTTTAACCTAAATGTTGATCTGCCCGCCCATCTCGACCACGCGATTCGGCGGCAAGCTGTAATACTCGGCGGCCTGCGCCGCGTTGCGCCCGAGAAACGCGAATAGCTTGTCACGCCAAAGCGCCATGGTCTTGCTCTCGCCTGTCGCACGAATGGTGTCGCGAGCCAGGAAGAAAGACGTGTCGGCCGCGTCGTAGGTCCAACCCGGAATTTGCTTCTCGATGACCTTCAGCAGCGCGGGCACGTCGGGAATCTCCATAAATCCATGGCGAACCGTGACGGCATAGCATTCGTCGCCCAAGTCCTCCACAACCGCCCTGTCCGCCTCCTTCACATGCGGGACGTTATCCGTCGTTCCCGCAAGAAAGATATTGGTCTGATGAAGCACCCGGTTGTGCTTCAGGTTATGCATGAAGGCGGTCGGCGTCATGCCCGCGACGCCACCCGGAAACACCGCCGTACCTTCCACGCGAGCAGGCGGATGGCTGCTTCTGCACAGCGAGTAAATGATTTCCTTAAGCGGAATATTTTCGGCCTTCATGCGGTCGATAAGCGCTTCGCGTCCACGATGCCAAGTTGTCATGACCGTAAATAGAGCGCCGCCTGCAAGCAACGGGAACCAGCCGCCTTCGAGCACCTTGCTGACGTTACTGGCTACGAACACTGCATCGACGACGGCAAGGGGACCAATCACCAACGCGATTTTGAGCGGCTTCCAGTGCCACAGGTCATGAGTGATGAAGTACATCAGCATGGTAGTCAGCAGCATGGTTGACGCTACAGCGATCCCGTATGCGGCGGCCAGGTTGTCCGAGGATTTGAAGAAGACCACGAGGAAGACAACCGCTGCAAACAGCGAGAGATTGATAAACGGGACATACACCTGTCCCATTTCATGCGTCGATGTATGGACGATAGGAATGCGCGGCAGGAACCCGAGTTGCACGGCCTGCTTGGTCATGGAAAATGCGCCAGAAATCACTGCCTGGGACGCGATGATCGTGGCCGCTGTCGCCAAGATAACCAGCGGCACGAGCGCCCAGCTCGGCGCCGACTCGAAGAACGGTTGTTGAACGGTCTTCGGGTTCGTCAGCACAAGCGCCGCCTGGCCGAAGTAGTTCATCGCAAGACTCGGCCAGACAAGGAATATCCACGCCACTCGAATTGGCTTTTTGCCGAAGTGTCCCATGTCGGCGTACAGCGCCTCACCACCGGTCAAGGCCAAGAAGACCGAGCCGAGTACGACGAATGCCGTGCCCGGGTTATGGGTGACAAAGCTCGCAGCAAAGAGCGGCGACGCGGCTTCAAGGATTCCAGGACGTTCGGCAATGTGAAGCACGCCAAGGGCGGCCAAAGTAAGAAACCAGATCACCATGACCGGTCCAAATACTTTACCCACCGTTGCGGTGCCATGCTTTTGAATCGCAAACAGCCCCGTCAAAATCACAAGCGAAATAGGGACGATCCAGGGCGTCAGGTTGGCGTCGACGAGCGTTACACCTTCCACGGCCGAAATGACCGAGATTGCTGGCGTAATCATGGAATCGCCGTAAAACATTGCAGCGCCGAATACGCCCAGCGTCAGCAGCACATGGCGCAAGCGGCGAGTAGCAACGCCCGACGCAAGTGCCGTCAACGCGAGAATGCCGCCTTCGCCGTCGTTGCCGGCACGCATCACGAAGGTCACATATTTCAAAGTGACGACAACAAGGATCGACCAGAGAATCAGCGACACGATGCCGAACACATTAGGCACGGTAACCCCGCCGGCGGCCTTCAAACACTCACGTAACGTATAGAGCGGACTTGTCCCGATATCGCCGAAGACGACCCCGATGGCCCCAAGTACCAGTGTGGACGGCCCCTGTACGGTCTTAGTCAAAGGCTCTGCAGTTGCTGACATTTAGCTTTCGCCCTGTTAAATAAATAGAGTGGCTTAGATGGAGTGGCACACAGGCTACTCGATTCCGATTGAAGGGTCTAACGATATTGTCGCAGGCTTCAGCCATGACTCGCGCGACGGTGACGACCGCAACTAGATTCATACTCTTTCCTCAAGTACCCTTTGTGGCGTTAGTCGACGATCGGAACAGAGAACATGCCAGCGCTTATCAGGCTCGAATTACAGCAGATTCATCCGACTCAAGTCACCGCAGGGATGCTTGAAGTCGAAGAAAAGCGAAAACACTTCGCGGCGCTATCGGCGGACGACCTTAAGCGTGCCCTAAAGGCCGCACCCATTCCGGTCGTGGTTGGCCGCGATGACGCCCACTACGCCATTGACCATCATCACCTCGCCCGAGCGCTTTCCGACGCCGAGATCGAGCAAGCGTATGTTGAAGTCGTGGCGGATCTGTCGAAGCTCAAAGGAGATGCGTTCTGGATTGAAATGGCAGCGAGGCAATGGGTGCATCCGTACGATGAACACGGCGTCTTGCACGGCGTTGCGGCGATCCCCAAGCAAGTCTCAGGGCTTATCGACGATCCGTACCGCAGCCTCGCCGCTTTCGTTCGCAATGCGGGCGGCTATACCAAGACGGCCGCACCGTTTGCGGAATTCCAATGGGCCGACTTCTTTCGAACCCGGGTCCGTCTCTGGACCACGCCGTCCCAGTTCAACGCTGCCGTACAGCAGGCCATTCATCTCGCAGCGAGTCCGGATGCGCTGATACTGCCAGGCTTTACTCGTGCTCGAGCGTGATGACCTTGATACCGTCGAGCGTCCAGTAGTCGCCTATTTGTCCCCGGTATCAGAACGACCGCGGCAAGCCGGGAACATGCTCGGCTACGTACGACAAGATCAGGTTCGTCGAGTTTTCGCGACCTGATAGAGACGCGTCTCGCGGAACTTGCGCTCCACCTCGTATTCGCACGCAAAGCCGAAATCGCCGTGAAATTGCAGGCAGGCGTTCGTCATCGAAGAACAGTTCGTTGGTCTCATGGTTGACCACCGCGCGTCTCGTCGATCTTGCGAAAGTACTCACCGGAAAATTGCTGGCACAGGTCGCGAACGGCTTCGCCGATGTCCTGATATGAGTCTGGCTGGATAGTTTGCATAACGATGAAAGAGCAAGCGATGCAAGGTCAGGCAAGCGTCGCGGCGGCACGCATCGTGAGGTAACCGTTGTAATCACGGGCCCACAGTTCGACCTCGTTGCCGTCGTCCGACGGCTTGCCGCAGAGCGTGAACGGATTGCCCGCGAAAGTCGGATGCAGTGCGGTGTATGCAAAGCCGCGCAGCTTTGCGGCGGGCTGCTCGCGGCGCACGAGATCGACAAGCAGCGTGGCAATCAGCGGCCCGTGCACGACGAGCGCCGGATACCCTTCTTCCCGCGTGGCGTACGGCTCGTCGTAGTGAATGCGGTGGCCGTTGAAGGTAAGCGCCGAATAGCGGAAGAGCAGCACCGGATCCGCTG
>NZ_JBAUSA010001004.1:0-2175 GCF_049581465.1 Caballeronia sp.
ACCTGAGACAGCGTCGCAAAATACCAGTTCAGTACGTGACGCGTCGCTTCCCACAGCAAGGCAGCCGTGACCGCGCCGACCAGGGCGTGCCGGAACCTCGGGCGACCGACCGGAATTACAAGATAGATGGACGTTAATACAAAAATTTCCCCCACAAGTCCGAACAGATAAAGCAACACGCGCGAGGCACCGACAAGTGGGATGTTCCACCCAAACGCCTCGATGCTGTCTGCGCCGACTGCTTGCAAGCCACTGGAAACCAGCGTGACCAGGAGCACGCCCACGCCCAACGATAAGCTGTAGCAATAGGGAAGCAGCGCGGAAATCAGGAAGTGTCGCCGGCGAATCGCCACGCGGTGCACGAAGATTACTGACATCGCGTTCTCTAGCACCGTGAACGCCAACGAACTGAAGAACACCATGGTGCACAGGAGGACCCAACCGATTACGGCCCGGTGCGTGAGAAAGTTTGTCAGCTCTCGAACGATGGCCTTTGCTTGCCCCGGGACCAGCCACTCGAGCAGGTGCGCCAGCGAATTAAGAAGCACCCTTTGGTCGATCAGGTGTGACAGCGCGATGACGACCAGGATCAATAGGGGGACAATTGAAAGCAGCGCGTAGTAGGCGACCGCGCCCGCGAGCAGCATCCCCTGGTTGGCGCGAAACGCTCGTACAGTTTGCATCAGGAACGTCGCAGGATGACTTGCAATGGTCCGCAACGTGCTGCTGTCTGCCTGTTGCATAATGCCTCCGCTGCACAGCAAGGGTTCGATTACCCTTCGTCCCGCTTCTCATTAGGGATGGCTTTCAAAGCGACGGGATCCGAACGCATTTTTGTGGACGAAGGCACCGTCGACGCTCCCATGAATCAACCGAACGAGGACGCGGTGCTACACGGATTTTTCTCGCGGCCGATTGTTGCAAGGTCATCCGGCTACGAGGGCGCGCACCGTTCTTGTGACCCACGCCGTCAAGCCTGCTCGAAACAATGTGGCCAGGATCTTCCTCGGTCCGATGACTACCGATCCTACAAGCATTACGGCAAGTATTGCCGCGATCGGCGAGCTCAAGAATACAGGGTCGCCAGTCCGCGAGGCGTGTTCGGCTGTCGCGCGTGCCCCGGCGGGAATTTTCGAGAGCTGGCTGGCAGCTATGAGTTCTGCGCGTGTCGCCGCCATGCGTGCGAGGACGACCGCTTGAGCATCCGAATACTCAGGAATCCCGGGCTTCATTTGATCGCCTCCTTGATAGCCTCAAGATCGCGTTGGGCCTCTCGTTGCAGGGTCCCGAACGATTGCCCAGGTCGCTGAGCACGTAAAACAAGGAAAGCCGCCACAGTCACGACGAGCCACGTTGCGGCGACGCCCCATACCACGAGAAGGAAATAGGGCGTCCTCCAGGCGGACACAATGATCGCAATGCAAAGGAAGGAAAGCGTGAAAAGAGCGCCGACCGCCAGCGCGACCAACGCAATCACTTCGTGCACCAATCGGGTTTTCGTTTCGGCCAGTTCGATGCGGAACAATTCACCGTAGTCGCCAACTCTTCGAACGCAGAATCGGCTGACATTGCGCCATCGCGTGATCTTTGACTGGACCGACATCTGGATCTCCTCCATTGCGGCGATCTGCGGCGAATCCGCTCCGGCACGGTAAATTAACCCAGACGCAATCCGAGGTCGCCGGAGCAGAAGTTCGTAGGACTATTCATGCCCAGCGCCACGACGCCGTCGACCCCTACGCTTGATCGTTGGTTCCAGCCGGTCTTGGATTGGCGCGCGAAGAGCGATTGTTTCCGCCATCGGACCACATCACGCCTAATACGAAGCCGACGAACGCCATGATGGCCAAAGCCGAAAACGGGCTGGAGACCGTCTTGTCCCGCACAATGCTTGTCGTGTCCGCGTAAAGCTGGCGCGCCTTGCCGCTAAGCTCGCGCGCCTTTCCGGCGATCTGAGCCTCGGTATCTCCGAGCGCCGCGCCGATTGCCTCTTGAGTTTTCCCGGTGAGTTCTTCAACGATACCTTCCGCTTTATCCTTGTCCATTTTTCGCTCCTTGCTGGGTGACCGAGTAATCGAGATAGTCGAGGTGATGGCGCACAGGTCATGCCTAATCGCGCAGGACAGTGACAGGATAAACCCGTATTTCACTGCGTTGCGTGATCGCTTCCAACAC
>NZ_JBAUSA010001005.1:0-3164 GCF_049581465.1 Caballeronia sp.
GCATTGGGGGATACCCCAGCGCTCGCGCCGGGCGCATGGCTGGACGTGTTCCGCAAGGATGCGCAGAGCGTGTTGCTCGCCGAGCTGGATCTTCGTTTTCAACCGGTCGAAGGGTTGCTCGCGGCCCTTCGCACCCGCTAACTGGGACGCTATGTCCAGAAATCTGACTAATCTTGTTGTTTTCCTCGTAGGTCTGGCTGCTGTGTGCTGGATCAGCGTCGGCTACGTCGGCTCGAACCCCCTGGCGCTGGCCGTCACGATGTTGATCGGCGCCTGCTATCTGGCGGGCGCGCTTGAGTTGCATCGCTACGGTGAGGCCACGTCCACCCTGACGCGTGCCGTCACGGACCTGTCCGAGCCACCGCCCAGCCTGGGCGCCTGGCTCGACAAGTTGCATCCCGCCCTGCGCAATGCGGCGCGCCTTCGCATCGAGGGTGAGCGCGTGGCCTTGGCCGGCCCGGCGCTGACGCCCTATCTGGTCGGCTTGCTCGTCTTGCTGGGCATGCTGGGCACGCTCCTGGGCATGGTGGCGACCCTGCGGGGCACGGGGATGGCGCTGGAAAGCTCCACCGACCTGGAGGCTATCCGCGCTTCGCTGGCCGCACCGGTCAAGGGGCTGGGATTTGCGTTCGGCACCTCGATTGCGGGCGTGGCCACATCCGCCATGCTGGGGCTGCTTTCAGCGTTGTGCCGGCGCGAGCGGATCACGGCAGCGCAGATGCTCGACGTAAAGATCGCGACGACATTGCGCATTTACTCGCAGGCTCATCGGCGCGACGAAACCTTCAGGCTCCTGCAGCGGCAGGCCGAGGTGATGCCCACTCTGGTCGATCGGCTGCAGACGATGATGGCGACCATAGAACAACAGAGCGTGGCCTTGAACGAGCGGCAGATCGCCAGCCAGGACGCCTTCCACGGCAAGGTCGAAGCGACATACACCCGCCTCGCTGCTTCGGTGGAGCAGTCGTTGAAGGAGAGCGTGGCCGAGAGCGCCCGCGCCGCCGGCGCGTCGCTGCAGCCGGTCATGGAAGCCACAATGGCAGGTCTCGCACGCGAAACAGGCTTCTTGCACGATACCGTCACGCACGCCGTGCAGCGCCAGCTGGACGGGCTCTCGACCGGTTTCGAGACGACGGCCACTACCGTGGCGGACATCTGGGACAAAGCACTGGCGGAACATCGGCAATCGAGCGAGGCGCTGGCCGAGCATCTGCACACATCGGTCAATCGATTCACCGACACCTTCGAGCAACGCTCGGCCGGCCTGCTGGAAGGCGTCTCCGCGCGCCTGGATGCCACGGCGGGCAGCGTGTCGCAAGCGTGGAACGAGGCGCTATCGCGGCAAACAAGCGCCAGCGAGCAGTTGGCGAGTCACAATCAGCAGGCCTTGGCGGTGGCCGCAGCGACCTTCGAGCAACACTCGGCGTCGCTGCTGCGCACCGTGGACCAGTCGCATGCGAGCTTGCAGGCGGAATTGGCATCGCGGGACCAGCAGCGGCTGGCGGCCTGGACCGACACCCTCGGTTCGATAGCCACTACGCTGAGCCGCGAATGGGAGCAGTCGGGCACGCGCACCGCGAGCCGGCAGCAAGAGATCTGCGACATGCTGGAGCAGACCGCGCGCGACATCTCGGGCGAGACGCAGGCTCACGCGAGCAACACGATCGCCGAAATCTCCCGGCTCGTGCAGGCCGCGTCGGAAGCCCCGAGGGCCGCGGCCGAAGTCGTCGCCGAACTGCGCCAGAAGCTCTCCGACAGCATGGTCCGCGACACCGCCATGCTAGAGGAACGCAGTCGTCTGCTGGCAACGCTTGAAACCCTGCTCGACGCCGTGAACCACGCCTCTACCGAACAGCGTTCGGCCGTCGACGCGCTGGTCACAACGTCGGCGGGTCTGCTGGATCGTGTCGGGACCCAGTTCGCCGACAAGGTCGAGGCCGAGACCGGAAAGCTGGGTGCCGTTGCCGCACAGGTCACCGGCAGCGCCGTCGAGGTGGCGAGCCTGGGTGAAGCATTCGGGGTGGGCGTGCAGTTGTTCGGCGAGTCGAACGACAAGCTGGTAAGCCACCTGCAACGTATCGAAGCCGCGCTGGACAAGTCGCTTGCGCGCAGTGACGAACAGCTTGCCTATTACGTGGCGCAGGCGAGAGAGGTCATCGACCTGAGCATGATGTCGCAGAAGCAGATCGTCGAAGAGTTGCAACGGCTTGCCGGTCAGCGTGCGTCCGCCGGAGCCGAAGCGGCATGAGCGAGGAAATCGACGGCGGCGCAGAGCTGGCGGCTCCTATATGGCCGGTATTCGCCGACCTGATGTCGGTGCTGCTGGGCGCCTTCATGCTGATCCTGGTGGGCGTCATCGGCGTGCAACTGGAACTCTCGACCCAGCTTGCGAAAGAGGTCAAGCAGCGGCAGATGGAAACGCAGCGCCGCAAGACCCTGGAGCAGGCGCTGGCGGGGCCGCTGGCTGCGGGCCGGGTGACGCTGGTCAACGGGCGCATTGGCATCAACGGCAGCGTGTTGTTCGCGCTGAACTCCGATCAATTGCAACCCGAAGGCCGGGAAATATTGAAGAGCCTGGCCGGGCCGCTGTCCGCCTATCTCCAGGCCGATGACCAGATCCTGATGGTTAGCGGCTTTACCGATGACCGGCAGGTGCGGGAGCCTAACCGGCGCTTTGCCGACAACTGGGAGCTGTCGGCCCAGCGTGCGTTGACGGTCACGCGTGCGTTGATCGATGAAGGCGTCCCCTCCTCCTCGGTATTTGCGGCCGCGTTCGGCTCCGAGCAGCCAGTGAGCTCGAATGCCGACAACCAGGGACGGGCCAGGAACCGGCGAGTGGAAATAGCGCCTGTTCCAAGACCGTCGAGCGCAACGGCAACGGTTACGCCCCGTGAGTAGTGACGTGAGTGGTGTGACAAGCGGCGTCCGGTCGATCCTCGATGCATGGCGCGAGCGTGGCGCCGATCACATGGATCCCGTCCGCTTTCGAATTATCGAAGCGCTGGATCGGCGGGCGGCAGGCCATAGCGGCGCGGCGCGACGTATCCTGGACGAAAGGCTGTCCAAACTGCTTGAGACCTATGCCGGCGATCTTGAGAACGCCGCATCCAGGACCGCAGACGCCAACAGCGCGGCGTCGCCAGGCGAGCCCGCTCGCGGAGCGC